>CAZWCI010000046.1:0-3936 GCA_964632815.1 uncultured Lentimicrobiaceae bacterium
AGTGCTTTTTTAAGTTCATTATTTTCTCTTTGAAGCATTTTTTCACGGGGAGAATCAAAAAGATAAAAAGAGAGCCAAATAACGAGAACCGCAAAGGACAAGGCGCTTGCAGCAAACCAAAGCACACGAACTACAATTCGTTGAATTTCTTTTTTATTGATTCGTATCTTTTTTTTAAAAAAGGATAAATTCATAATCTATATATTCGTGACAAATTAAAAACAAGAGATACATAATCTGTCTCCGGGTTTCAATTGATCAAGGGAATTTCCTATTTTTATATTTTTCTTATATAGCACTTTCAATTGAATTGCATATTGTTGGGCTATTCCGCGTAAGGACTCTCCTTCGCGAATCACATGAAATTCAAATTTACTTTTCTTTTGTTTTGCTTGAAGATAAACGATTTCTCCTTCCTGCGGCTGATCTGTCCAATCAATCACATCATTGTATTTTCGAAGATCCGCTTCATCTATATTAATTTCGTTGGCAATTTTATTATAAGTATCTCCTGCTTGAGCAATAATAAATTTAGTTTTATTATTTATATAAACAGGTCTTTGTATATAAGGGAAATAGCCCTCCTTATAATAACGGGGATTCGGTTTGAATATCGTATTATCAGGATTTGTTTGTGCAAAAATCTGCTGATTGGACAACAGTAATATAAGGCACCCGAAAAACACAAAAAATAATTTTTTCATAATAACCTTTATCTATAATGTGCAAAATTACAATAATTTTTTAAGACAGAACTGTATCTTGGTTTCTTCCCTCCATTCAATATCAATCCAATTGATATCAAAACCTAGACGTTCCATTTTTCGGAACCAAGTCATTTGTCTTTTAGAAAATTGGTGAATTGCCACATTTAGTTTTGTAAATAACGCATTGCGGTCCAATTTATTTTGCAGATAAAGGGTAATGTATTTATATTCTAATCCATAACGCACCAATTGATATTCGCTTACCCCTTGTTTAATGAGATTTTCAACTTCCTCTATCATTCCGTTATTTAATCTTTCTTTCAATCTTGCGGTAATTTTATTTCGAATCACATCACGATTTCCTTTAAGTCCGAAGATAATAGAATCCAGAGGTTGAGAGAGTTCGGCAAGTTCCAAATGATGATTGTAATAGGTTTCAATTTCGATAGCGCGAAGCAATCGTGCCCTGTCACACGTATCCGTTTGATTATGTAATTCTCTTAATTGTGAAAGTATTTGGATAAGTTCAGTTTCAGATTTAAGGGAAAGTTCATTTCTAAGTATTTCATTTTCGGGCACAGGGAAAAGTTTATATCCTTTTAACACGGCTTCAATATACATACCGCTACCTCCACAGAGAATTGTATTTTTTCCTCGTTCTTTAATACCTTGAAGCGTTTTATGAACGGCTTGTTGGTATTGAAAAACATTATATTCCGATCCCGGTTCTGCAATATCAATCAGATGATAAGGGATTTGAATTCCGTTGATGGTATAATCCGACAAATCTTTTCCACTGCCGATATCCATTCCATGGTACACTTGTCGGGAATCCGCACTAATAATTTCGGCATCAAGATGTTGCGCAAGAAGAACCGCCAAGCGTGTTTTTCCTGTAGCAGTTGGACCAAGAATGGTAATCAGAGGCAAATTCATGGCGTAAAGATACAAAAAATCAGTATGATTGTTTTGCTAATTTAGCCCAATTCAGATATCCCAACACAGACGTGACCGTATAGCCAAGGAAAAAAGCAGCCGTAAAGTAATGAGTCGGTTGGTTCCCGATGTAACCTGTATAGATATTAATAGCCGTATAAATTAAATTTACCGTAATCCAAACGTACCATTGTTGCACAATTTTCTTTGCAAGAAGGAACATTCCTGTAAATCCGATGGCAGTTGAAAAAACGGTCCCTGCAATCACCCAAGTGTTGTTTGCATAAGGATTATATTGTATTTCCAATAGCCAAAGAGGGATCATCAATACAGCTGAAATTAACAATATTGGCGTTATCCATGATTTTTTAAGATTTGTGGGTGGATGTTCTGTTTCTTTATCCTTTCTTTTCCATGCAATCATTCCATAAATATTGGCAAAAAAGTAATAAGCCCAAGTAATAACCCATGCCATCATTCCTTGATGCCAAAACATAAACACGTAGCATGCAGACCAGAAAAGCCCCACTATCCATAAAGCATATTTTGCCTTATATTCGAGGTAGAGATACACAATTCCAAGAATTGTTGCAAGAATTTCTATAGCAGAAAGTAGCATTATTCAGGCTTTAATTGATACATTTTCTTTTTCCAATTGATATACCCCAAGATAGAAATCACGACATAAACACCATACAAAACAGAAGTAGGGTACAAACCTTTCCAGATGTAAAGACCTGTCGCTATAAAATTCACGGCAATCCATACAAGCCAATGTTCAATATTTTTTCTTGCCAGAAGCCACATAGCCACAAAACTCAATGTTGTCGTAATGGAATCTCCCAAGGCAACCGGACTATCAGTATAATTCTCAAGGATATAGTACAGAGGATAAATCAGAAGGAAGCAAATAGCAGTCAATATGGGAATTTGCCATTTAGGAACTTTTGTAATTCCCCCGTAATTATCATTAT
Organism: uncultured Lentimicrobiaceae bacterium; assembly: GCA_964632815.1. GTDB lineage: Bacteria > Bacteroidota > Bacteroidia > Bacteroidales > WCHB1-69 > DUOL01. The sequence goes on from CAZWCI010000046.1 coordinate 2,618, forward strand.
CGTGTTTTTTCTTGAGTTTAATCCATACATAAATGGCATACATATTGGCTGCCAGATAATAAACACTCATCCCTGAATCCGCATAGAATTTAGCATTATAAAAAATATAGATATACAATGCGGAACTGATACTTCCAATAACTGCGAACCAATGAATTGCTTTATATTGGAGTAAAATTACTCCAAGGCCGGTAATTACACCAAAAATTTCAATTTTATTATGCCATACATATTGGCATATAATCATGAAAAAATCAATAATACTAGTATCACCTTCCATAAGATCTAATAATAAGAATAATAAAACTGTCGAAACAATTCTCTATTAACAATAAAGGGTGGAAATTCCACCCTAAAGTATTCCTAATTACATATTAGGCAGCATTTCTGCCACCAATTGAACCATTTTCGGACCAGCGGTTGCTGCGGCTGCCAATACTTCTTCGTGGGAAGCTTCTTCAACAACACCAACAACGCCCAAGTCGGTAATCACCGAAAGGGCAAATACTTCCATGCCAAGATGGCGGGCAGTAATATTTTCCGGAACTGTTGACATTCCTACTGCATCAGCACCTAAGATATAAAATGCTCTATATTCTGCCGGAGTTTCAAAGCAAGGACCGGTAACGCCAAGGTAAACGCCTTGTTGTAAATAAATCCCTAATTTCTTGCTTGTTTCGTGAGCCAATTTCACCAATCTTTTGGAATAAGCTTCATTCATACTGGGAAATCTAGGTCCCAATTCGTCATAATTTTTCCCCATAAGAGGGTTATCACCAAATAAGTTAATATGATCTTTAATAATCATAATATCGCCTATTTTAAAAGTAGGGTTCATTCCACCGGCGGCATTGGATAAAATAAGCTTTTCAACTCCCATTGCTTTCATGACTTGAATCGGGAATGTTACTTCTTTCATTTTATAACCTTCATAATAATGAAATCTTCCACTCATTACCATCACTTCAACATGGTTTAATCTACCAAAAATCAAGGAGCCTCTATGACCGGCAACAGTAGAAACAGGAAAATTCGGAATATCCTTATAAGGAATTTCTGTAATAATTTCCACTTGATCCACCAAACCACCCAATCCAGATCCTAAAACGATACCAATTTTCGGATTAATGGTAACTTTACCTTTCAGGAAAGATGCGCTTTCTTTAATCTTTTCTAACATAGCTATTTATTTTTTTTATTAATTTTTCTTTTTCATCAAATAAAATCTCAACACCAATAGGAAGTGCAAAAAGCGGGTGCAAAGATATAATTTTTTTCGTTACCCCTGTAACGATTCTCATCACATCTTTTTCAGTAGA
>CAZWCI010000046.1:4036-12026 GCA_964632815.1 uncultured Lentimicrobiaceae bacterium
TTCTTGATTTTTCGTAGGATTTATGCGTTCTTCGATTTCCTTTTTTTCTGTATCAGACAAATTCTGCGGACATTTTGTCACCACAATAACATTTGCATGTTTTGCAGCTGTGGAAAACTCTCTCAATCTTCCTGCAGGGATTGGGAAATCGTTATAATAAGGAGCATTAATATCCGTGAGTAGTATATTGCAATTTGCTTTGACTCTCAGATGTTGGAATGCATCATCTAATAAAATTATTTTAGTATCAGGACGATCAAGCAGCAGTTTTTCTATTCCTAAAGCTCGATTTTCACAAACGGCAACTTCCACTGAAGGAAATTTAGTCATAAATTGTAGGGGCTCATCCCCAAGCATTTGAGCTGTTTTAGATTCTTCCGATAATTGAGACGCTAACAGATATCCTTTGCTTTTTCTTCCGTATCCACGGCTCAAAGTTGCTAAATGCGACTTTGATGAAAAGTGGCGAATTAAAAATTCAACATGAGGAGTTTTTCCGGTTCCGCCCATACTTAAATTTCCTACAACAATAACTGGAACAGGAAACTTAAAAGAGCGAAGACAACCCTTTTCATACAAAAATCTACGGATTTGTAGTACAATTCCGTAAATGAAGCCAAATGGATATAAAAGATATTTTATAATCAACAAAATTTCATTATTTACAATTCAAGTGCAAAAATAATGAAATAATGAATAAGTTCACTTTTCTTACTTCAAGCAGGGTAATTTAACATTGAATCAAAAATAATGAATAGTATTTTAATACCATTCATCCTCTTCGTCTTCATCATTATAGGATTCAGTAATTCCTTTATAGGTAATTTGAATCGTATTATATTGATGGTCCGGTGCGAAGAATTGTACTTTCACTTCTATTTGATCATTATTCAGATTGAATGCCTTCAAATTGAGAACTCCAGCTTTCCAAAGAATTTTAGAATAGGTAACATCACGTACAATCAAAGGAGATTCTATATTGAATTCAATAAAATTATACGTTGGCGCGTCGGCGTCCTCTTTTTCATATTCAAAAATAACTTCATTAAACCTAAAACAACCATTACCGGTAAAGGATATATCTTCATTGTCGATTCCGGAAGGCATCAGAACAGAGGGCGTTGAAATTTCCAAATTCAGAGAACTACTGGGATTTGTATTTTCCGACATCGTCACAAGCCATTTTCTTCCTGTTGTATTTTCAATAGTAACTTCTACGGAATCACCCATAAATGAAGAAAAATTATACGGATAGTAGTATAAGAATTCCTCAGCAGAGTTGGCATAGTAAAAAACAGACCAAACAGCACCAGCATCCGCAAGAGATTGATTATTGCGGACAATTTTATAGGTAAGGACAGAACCATCGTAAAGTCCCCAGGACCCATCGGATTCAAGTCTTATTTTATAATTAGCAAAAAGGCTGTCTTCAATCGCTGTTTGGAATGCCGGGGCAGCATCATGCCAATAATTGAAATGGAAAGCCACATTTACAAACTTCTGAAGAGTTTGATTCATAGAAAAGTTCCAAGCATCATAAATTTGTTTTCCTTTTTTAGTTCTATTTCCGTGAGGTTCCGGTTGGTCCAAGATACAACCATTCAAAAGGAATACCAATCCTATTATATAAGCAAAAAATAACCTATTTTTTTTCATATCACCCTCCTATTTGTTAACATTAAATCTATATCCAAAACCTGCTGTCACAATGCCTTTTGCCCCAATTCCCAACTCAGAGAAACCATACCATTTTTTGCCGACAGAAACGCCTATCGATGTTAGTTGGAAAAACGGATCTATATCAAAAGATTTTGTCTGTTGCGTATGCAGCAGTGAAAACATTACTCCAAGACTAATTCCCGAATACATGGTTACATACTTCGTATTAACCCACGAAAATCTGATTGCCGGTGCAATAGCAAAAAAATGTTCTTTTGTATAACCTACTGCATCTCTTGTTGCACGATCATACTCTTGATTAAAAATTCCCGTGTAAGAAAAGAGCCCTCCTACCCAAAACCATTTCTTGACTCTAAACATGTGGCTGAATGTAAGCGGACATGTTGTTACGCGCATTCCTCTGTATGTATCAGGAGCAAACCAATTTTCTTGTTCATCAGAAAAAACATCAAAGAAAATAAAAGGTTCTGAGCTATACATTTTCATAATCAGAGGATCGCCAATACCAAATTGACATTCATGACGAGGAAAAACATAGGATTGTTTCAGACTGTCAGATTGCTGCGCCTGCACCTGGGAAATAACCAATAAGGAAATCATTCCCAAAAAAAATATTTTAATTTTCATATAAAAAAAATTAATAATTACATATCAATATAACAAGATATTTTATGTATAAATAAAAACAAAGATACTAAAAAATATATTGTAGCATTAACCAAAAATAAGAAATATTATTTTTATTCTTCTTTAAGAATATCTGTGTAAAATCCAACCATTTTATTAATAATCAAATCATTATTATGGTATAATACTACAAAATTACGCGCATTTTCACCGATAATCTTACAAATATCCGGTGTTTTGATACACTTCTCTACGGCATGAATAAAATCTTCCTTATTATCAGCAATAAAGAGATGTTTTCCATTTTCAATTTCAAGACCTTCGGCTCCGATGGATGTCGTAATGATTGTTTTTCCGAGGGCCATTCCCTCAATAATTTTAACTCTGACACCGCTTCCGGAAAGAATCGGCACAATCATTATATCCTTAGAGTGCATAAACTCTTGAGCATCGGCAACTTCACCCACAATAATCACATTTGGTAATTGGAGTGTTTTTAATTTGGAGGGAATATGACGCCCTGCAATAGTAAATGTAAGTTGAGGAAATTTCGTGTGCATTTCTCCCCAAACTTCATTAAGAAACCATTCAATCCCTTCCAGGTTGGGTTTCCAATCTAAGCTTCCCAAATGAAATAACTCCGGATTTTCAGATGGAATATAATCTTCTTCTTCATAATCAATCGGATCAATACCGAAAGCGATTACTATCCCGGGAGTATTAGGGAACTGTTCATAAAAATAATCATAATCTTGCTCTGAAATCGTCATATAGCCATCAATTTGACTAAAAACAGAAAGTTCAAATCTTTTCAATTTCTTTGCCAAAATTGAAAAGGCCAGTTTCACTAAAGGGGATGTTTGCTGTTTGGCCAATCTTTCCCAAATTTTATGTTCAATATTGTGTGCACGGAGAATAATCTTCGCGGTTGAATATTGCTTAATTACCGGGATATAGGGAGCTGCAAAAATAGATTCAAGTTGTATTAAATCAAATGATTGAGATTTTAAAACTTGTATTAATTTATTAGAAAAATCCTTAGAAAAGAATCTGTTTACATAATAAGATTGATTGAGAATAATGGATCTCGCAGCTAAAAAATAATTTATTTTAGTATCCACGGATACGGTTTCAAAAGCAGTTTGTTGGCAATATTCTGCAGAAATTTCGTGTTTACTAAAGGAATGTTTAGGGGTTGACATTGCCAATACTTTTACTGAATGACCTTGTTTCAGCAATCCCCGAGTCAGGTTATTCATTGCAATACAACCACCGTCTTTGGCCGGTAAAGGAGGTTTATGACACAGCTGGAGTATTCTCATAATTATTGACGCTTAGAAACGAATATTTTTTTGAACCATTTTTCATAAGTTTCAATTGAAAGAACGGCAGAATCTACTGTTGCCTTATAGGTCAAGAAGATACAGATTGGCACCAAAATCGCTGTAGATAGCCACATTCCGAAAGTAACTGAAATATCGCTCTCCTTGGCAATATTTTCGCCTATAAGAGATAATGCAAAATGAAGTGTAAAGAAAAATACCGTAATCACAAGTGGAATTCCGATTCCTCCTTTTCGTATAATTGCACCAAGCGAGGCCCCTATAAAAAAGAAAAGGAAACATGAAAGGGCTAAAGTAAACTTTCGATGTAATTCAATTTGATTTCTTTTAAGATTAGTATATTGTTCTTGAATTCTCTCATGTTGATAAAAGAGCGATGCTGAACCTATTTCAGCGTATTGGCAAGCATAATTGATCACTTCTTGTTTTTTTTGCCCTGAGAGTGAAGAAAAAGCATATTTATAGTCAACTTTACCCAATTTAGATGTAGAATCTTTATAAATAAAGCGAGAATAAAATTGAAGGCTTTCCATATAATCACTTGTCAATTCTTTTTTCATAGAATTCATCTCTATTTGAATGGTATCAATTCTTCTGGAAAGTTGTTTCACTGTGGGCAGTAATCGTTCTGTAAAAAAAGACGCATCGGAGGTACGTTGAAATTCGAAAGTAGATAAATCAAATTTTTTATATTGTTTTTTAAAGTGAGCACGGGTTAGTGCATTTTTTCCGTATTGTTCATTATCTGCAATACTTTCATCCCAATAATAACCTTCGTATAGTGTTAAAAGGAAAAATTTATCATCGGGGGTCATTTGCATTGTTCCTCTTCTGGCATAGGTAATTGTCGTATTCCCTTGTCTGCGGGAGTGGTCATAAATCAAAATATCTTTGACATTTTCTTGATTTTTGTCTTTAGAACCAATACGAATAATATAGTTAGGTAGGCCATCATAAAAAACACCTTCATCAATTTTAAAAGCTTGTTTTAAAGTTTTGATATCATAATAGCGGCATGATGCTTTTGCACTTGCAATTGGGGCAATATTATTAGCAAACCAAAATGTAAATACCCCAATAAAAAGGGAAAATACTGCAATTGGTAACATGATTTTCACAAGAGGTATTCCGGAGGCTTTCATTGCCACCAATTCATATCGTTCTCCTAAATTACCAAAAGTCATAAGAGAAGCAAGTAGAACAGCAAGCGGCATTGCCATAGAGACGAAAGAAGCCGAAGCATAAAAAATAAACTCAAGAATAACATGAATTTCAAGTCCTTTGCCAACAACATCGTCCACATATTTCCACAGAAATTGCATCAGCAAAATAAAAATAGCAAGGAAAAAGGTAAGGATAAAAGGTCCTATGAAGTTTCTCAGTAAATACCTATAAATTATTTTCACAAAAGAAAAAATTTAAAAATCTGCAAGTGTTACAGGCAGTTGATTTAATGCATTCTTTGTTTGTTCATCATTAGGAGGTGTTCCGTGCCATTTATGGGTTCCCATCATAAAATCGACGCCCATACCCATTTCTGTTTTCATGAGAATTACGACAGGCTTTCCTTTTCCGGATTCGCTTTTAGCTTGTTGGAGACCTTCTATTACCTCTCCCATATTATTGCCATTCATTTCTATCACTTTCCAATCAAAAGCATCAAACTTGGCTTTAAGATTTCCGAGAGAAAGCACTTCATCGGTTGGACCGTCAATTTGTTTTTTATTATAATCGACAATGGCAATCAGATTATCCACATGTTTAGCCCCTGCAAACATAAAAGCTTCCCAAGGTTGTCCTTCTTGCAGTTCTCCGTCACCTGTCAGAACATATATTAAATGCTCATCTCCATTATTTTTCTTAGCCAATGCTGCGCCAATAGCTATAGAAATGCCTTGTCCCAGTGAGCCTGAAGACACTCTGATTCCGGGTAAATGTTTTGAAGCAGTAGGATGCCCTTGTAAGCGTGAAGAAATCTGTCTAAATGTTGCTAATTCTTCTATCGGAAAAAAACCTCGCCGAGCCATAACACTATAGAGAACCGGCGTCAGATGGCCATTAGAAATAAAGAACATATCTTCTCCTTTACCGGAGTTCGAAAACGTTTCGGGAGAAGTATGCAACACCTCAAAAAAGAGGGCAGTAATCAAATCAGCGCATCCGAGTGAGCCTCCGGGATGACCGGACTGTGCTGCATGGACCATTCTTATAATATCTCGACGAACTTGAGCCGCAATTTTTTCCAGATTCTCGATTTTATTCATATACTTAATTAATTGATAATCTCTCTTTTATATTGTATTTCTTCTTCCAGATTAACGAGAAAATATACTCCTATCATGGTCAGTAATTCCATATTTTTCAAATAAAAAAAATCCTTTAAGAATTCTACATCTCCTTTCACCGTTCCTGCAATTGTAGGTTTATATCTCAACACAACTTGATTTTTCTCATTTGTCCATCCCCATTGATTTTTCCAAAGATTAATAATACTAAAATAGAACGGCATCTCATTCAATATTATTTTAGTCTTTGACATTAAATCCAGATATGCAATTGCACTTATCTGTTCACTTTTTTCTTTTTTTATTGTAATATAAGGTTTAAAGAACCCTTTTCTTTCAAAAATAAAAGACCCTTCATAAGTTTCAGCTCGTGCAAATGTATTTTGCATGATATCAAGTGCCCCATAAGCATCGTCCCCTGATCTTATTTCATAAAAATTCTTTATCACATCAGGTTTAATGATTTGAAGGGTGGTAATAGGGCTTTCGCTAAACATTTTCATCTTCTGAATTCTCTATTAAAATTTATAATTCTACAGAAGCTGCAATTTTAGCTGCAATTTCTTTAAATTCGTTATCGGTTAACTTCAGTTTAGGGTTAGAAAAATTTAGATCGCCAACAAGGTTAATGGGTATAAGGTGAATATGGGTATGGGGGACTTCGAGGCCAATAACAGCCACCCCTACTCTAAGACAGGTCACATTCTTTTTAATAGCTACAGCAACTTTTTTAGCAAAGACGATCATATCGGCAAGCATCTCATCATCAAGGTCAAAAATATAATCATTTTGGAGTTTAGGCACAACCAAGGCATGACCTTTACTTAAAGGTGAAATATCAAGAAAAGAAATAAACTTTTCATTTTCTGCTAATTTATAGCAAGAAATATCTCCTTTAATAATCTTTGTAAATATTGTATCCATGATTAACGTGATATTTTAATAATTTGAAATTCCATAATACCTCTCGGTGTTTGGATTGAAACCACATCATTTTTTTTCTTTCCCAGCAAACCTTTTGCTATAGGAGAATTAACCGATAACTTTCCTGATTTAAAATCTGCTTCAGATTCCGGAACAAGTGTATAGGTACTATTCTCATTTGTTTTTAAATTTTTAATTTCAATAATGGAATAGATAAGAACTTTAGATTTATCCAACTTTGAATCATCCAAAATACGGGCATGTGAGATTAAATTACGTAATCTTGCAATTTTAAGTTCCAAGTGTCCCTGAGCCTCTTTGGCTGCGTCGTATTCAGCATTTTCCGACAAATCGCCTTTATCACGAGCTTCGGCAATCATTGCTGAAATTTTTACTCTTTCAGTAGTTTCTAATTGTGCTAACTCCGCTTTTAATGCAGTTAATCCCTCTTCGGAATAATACTTAATTTCATTCATAATTCAATAATAATATAATAAAACTGGTTTTTACATAAGAAAACTAAAGAGACTTAAAAAGCCTCCTTAGTATTTTTAATATTAAGAAAGGAATAATCCTTTATAACTCTACTTTAATACCGATATAATGATTTCCTTTCCATCGGTTAGTAAATCTGTATGCGTAGTCGAGGAGAAGTCTTGTATTACCTTTTGATTTTTTCACAAGTGGAATTCCGAGAGAAACTCCGGCTGAAGGACCACTGTACCATGATGTTGAAGTGTTCGGGTTCCACATTCCATTTTCAATATTGTACCCTGCTCTCACCATAAAATAGCGGCTAAATCCGTATTCAATACCAAGGGAGAAGAGGTCGCTGGAAAATGAGTTTGCAGTAAAAGAAGCGGCCACTGTAATTCTATGTTCGGCATCATCTCTGGTTAAACCTTCATCTTTTCTATCTTGTTTATCCATCTCTTTATATTCACCGGTCCATATAAGAAAATCGTAGGATGCTCCTAAGGTAAGTAAAGATGGCATTTCATATTCTGCCGATCTTTGTTCCATTGTAAGTTCATGGTCTGTTGTATTAACTACGCCACGTACTGAAAGTCCATCGCCTTTATAGCTCATGGGAAGTCCAATATTTTTCATAGTAATACCTATTTTAAAGTT
>CAZWCI010000047.1:0-1218 GCA_964632815.1 uncultured Lentimicrobiaceae bacterium
TATCGGGGTAGCTTCTTTAGGTAAAGATTTAACACTATGTGTACATCTTGGGAATTCATTTGGAGACTCCGTAGTTAAAGTTTTTAAAAGTTCAATATAGAAAATCTTCGGTTTCAGGAAATCATATTCATAAATAATATATTGATGCGGATCAATGATAAAATCTTTGATAATGGTATCTTTCATGACAAATTTAGGAATATCGGATTTGGTAGTAAATCCGTCTTCCTCATCATATTCGGGCACATTTGCCGTGGTATCGTCGCCCATATCAATGAGGGTGATTTCTTTCTGTTTGTTCCATTTCGTATCACAAATAGAAAAAGAAGCCAATTCGTTGCCCTTCAATCCGATGGAGGAATACAATATGTTATGCAAAGATTCAAAGCTATCACTTGAAAGGATTTCAATATCTCTGACGAAATCTTCGACTTCATCATAGTAAACTCTAAATTTGTAATAATACATATAAACTTTTTTAAATGTGATAAAAAAATTATTCCATATTATGAAAAACGTTGGTCACATCATCATCTTCTTCGATACGTTCCAATAATTTATCCACTTCGACTTTTTCGTCTTCCGTGAGAGATTTCATATCATTAGGAATTCGTTCGAATTTAAAATTCTTAATTTCGAAATTATTTTCTTCCAAATATTTTTGGATAGGGCCGAAGCTGTGAAATTCAGCAAAGATCATAATTTCGTCATTATCTTCAAAAATTTCTTCGGCACCAAAATCGATCAGTTCCAATTCAAGGTCTTCCAAATTGATATTGTCAACTTTTTGGAGGGTGAAGCTGCATTTTCTGTCAAAGATAAAGTCGAGCATTCCGGAGGTGCCGAGGGCGCCGCCCAATTTATTAAAATAACTTCTGATATTGGCAACCGTTCTTTGTGTATTGTCGGTAGCTGTTTCGATGACGATAGCCACTCCGTGAGGACCGTAACCTTCATAAACAACCTCTTTATAGTCGGAAGTATCTTTTTCAAAAGCTCTTTTGATGGCACGTTCCACATTTTCCTTGGGCATATTTTCGGAGCGTGCATTTTGTATTAAGAGTCTTAATTTTGAGTTGGTTGCAGGGTCTCCGCCTCCGGTTTTAGCGGCCATCGTAATTTCTTTTCCCAGTCGTGTGAAGACCTTGGCCATGTTTCCCCACCGTTTGAATTTACGTGCTTTTCTATATTCAAATGCTCTTCCCATAGTATATCTGT
>CAZWCI010000047.1:1318-11818 GCA_964632815.1 uncultured Lentimicrobiaceae bacterium
CGTTTGAATTTACGTGCTTTTCTATATTCAAATGCTCTTCCCATAGTATATCTGTATTTTAAGTTTTTCTGTGCAAAAATAAAAAAAATAATTTGCTTTTAGGGTAAATTGTAGGCCATTTTCATAAATAATTACATTTTTTATGATTAATTGTTGTTCGGCAAAAAATAAAAATCGTCAAAAAACAATCAAAAGTGTTTGATAATCAAGTGTACAATGTTGTTTATTTGTGTTTTCCGCCTATGCACCTCACTGCCGCGGATGGCAAAAACTTTGCGTCTTCGCGTCTTTGCGGTTAATTTTAAAGACTTAATGTTTAGAAAAAGGAAAATAAAGAAGTGTAGAATAAATTGAATAACAATTATATGTCAATATTTGCATATTTGGCATTTTTCTCAATAAATTCACGACGTGGGGGAACTTCATCTCCCATCAACATTGAAAATACGCGGTCGGCTTCTGTAGCATTGTCAATGGTGACTTGACGCAACGTTCTGTGGGCAGGATCCATGGTAGTTGACCATAGTTGTTCGTCGTTCATTTCTCCCAACCCTTTATATCGTTGTACATGAAGTCCGGATTCATTGGCTCCGTTATTGGTCAATTCAAGAACAATTTGCTGGCGTTGTTCATCACTCCATGCATAACGTTCCTCTTTACCTTTTTTGATTAAATAGAGGGGAGGAGTGGCAATATATACATGTCCTTCTTCAATGAGTTCTTTCATGTGGCGGAAGAAGAAAGTCAGGATTAGGGTAGCAATATGGCTTCCGTCCACATCGGCATCGGTCATGATAATTACTTTGTAGTAGCGTAATTTTTCAATATTAAGTGCCTTACTGTCTTCTTCTGTGCCGATAGTTACTCCTAATGCGGTATAAATATTTTTAATTTCCTCGCTTTCTAACACCCGATGTTGCATTGCTTTTTCAACGTTCAAGATTTTTCCTCTAAGAGGAAGGATTGCTTGAAAACGGCTGTCTCTTCCTTGTTTGGCCGTTCCGCCTGCGGAATCCCCTTCGACCAAGTATAATTCACAATCTTCCGGTTTTTTGGAGGAGCAATCTGAAAGTTTTCCGGGTAATCCTCCTCCGCTGAAAGGGCCTTTTCTCTGAACCAATTCACGCGCTTTTCTTGCGGCATGTCTGGCTGTAGCAGCTAAAATAACTTTATTGACAATCTCTTTCGCATCTTTGGGATTTTCTTCCAAATAAAAAGAGAGCATCTCACTTACCAACTGACTGACAATACCTTCCACTTCACTATTCCCCAATTTGGTTTTGGTTTGCCCTTCAAACTGAGGTTCTTGCACTTTTACCGAAATAATTGCTGTGAGTCCTTCGCGAAAGTCATCGCCTGAGATTTCAATCTTTTGCTTTTCCAATTTTTCCAGCATTTTGCTGTTGGTAGCATATCGTTTCAGGGTATTGGTTAAGGCACGGCGAAATCCCGTCAGATGCGTACCTCCCTCAATCGTATTGATATTGTTGACATATGAATGAATATTTTCCGAAAAAGAGGTGTTGTATTGCATTACAATTTCAACTGGCACGTTGGATTTTTCACCTTCCATATAGATGGGGGTTTCCATAATTTTCTCTCTTCCTCCGTCGAGATATTTGATAAAATCCTTTAGTCCTTCTTCAGAATGAAAAATATCTGAAACGGGTTGACCGTATTCATCCGTATTTCTTAAATCGGTAATTGTTAAAGTAATATTTCTATTAAGAAAAGCCAGCTCTTTGATACGAGTAGCTAAAATATCATATTGATAAACAGTAGAATGAAAAATGGTACTGTCTGGGGTAAAGGTGATTTTAGTACCCTGTAAATCTGTAGCACCGACCTCTTTTACCGGATACAAAGGATGACCACATTCAAATTCCTGCATATAATGTTTTCCATCTTTAAATACTTCGGCTGTCAAATGTTGAGAAAGAGCATTTACACAAGATACACCTACTCCGTGAAGACCTCCGGAGACTTTATAAGAATCTTTATTAAACTTACCTCCTGCATGTAAGACCGTCAAAACAACCTCTAAAGCAGAACGTTGTTCCTTTTCATGCATATCAATGGGAATGCCTCGACCATTATCCATTACCGAGATTGAATTATCCGGATAAATAATAATATCAATCCGATCGCAGAAGCCGGCTAATGCTTCATCTATCGAATTATCAACAACTTCATAAACTAAATGATGTAATCCCCGGTCTCCGATATCTCCAATATACATAGCAGGGCGTTTTCTAACAGCTTCAAGACCTTCTAATACTTGTATGTTTTCAGCAGTGTACGCTGCATTTTCAACTTGTTTGTTTTCTAATTCGCTCATAATCAGTGTAGTAATTTTATTAAAATGTTGAGCAAAGATAATAAAAAAAATGATACCCTAACCAATTTTTTATGATAAAATGGCTCATTTTCCTACAATATTATGTAGTTATTTTTTTATTACTTTTGCAAAAAAATTCAGAACACTAAAAACTGTGAAAAGATGATGAGTAAAGATTTGATCATTGTGGAGTCTCCTGCCAAAGCAAAAACCATACAAAAGTTTATCGGAAAGGAGTTTACAGTGATCTCCAGTAAAGGGCACGTAAGAGATTTGCCTTCTAAAGATTTAGGAATTGACATTGCCAAAGGATTTGTTCCCAAATATGAAATTCTTCCAGATAAGAAGTCTTTGATTTCAGATATTAAAAAAATGGTAGAACAATCGGATACGATTTGGTTAGCAACCGATGATGACCGTGAGGGAGAAGCTATTTCGTGGCATTTAATTGAAGCTGCCAAAATTCCCGAAGAGAAGATTAAACGAATTGTATTTCATGAAATTACGAAATCTGCCATTGAGAATGCACTTCAATCGGCTCGAAAGGTAAACATAAACTTAGTTAATGCCCAACAAGCTCGACGGGTGTTGGATCGGTTGGTGGGTTTTGAACTCTCTCCGGTATTGTGGCGAAAAGTAAAACCATCCTTATCTGCCGGTAGAGTACAATCAGTAGCAGTTAAGTTGATTGTGGAACGAGAACGGGAAATAAACAATTTTGAAACCACGTCTGCATATCGGGTGGTGGCTCGTTTTGTTGCCCCGGGTGAAGATAAAGTTGAATTGGAAGCGGAATTGAATCACCGTTTTAAATCGAAGGAAGAAGCGTATGCTTTTCTGGAAGCATGTAAACAGAGCAATTTTATCATAGATGCCGTGGAGAAAAATCCTGGGAAAAAATCTCCTGCGCCTCCCTTTACAACGTCAACTTTACAACAAGAAGCAGCTAGAAAATTAGGATTTTCTGTTACCAAAACCATGGTTATTGCCCAACAGTTATATGAAGCCGGTTATATCACTTATATGAGAACCGACTCGCTTAATTTATCTTCGTTGGCCATCAATACAGCTAAAGAGGAAATTACAACTCTTTATGGTGCAGAGTATTCCAAGGTGCGTAAATATACGACTAAAGTGAAAGGAGCTCAAGAAGCTCACGAGGCGATTCGTCCTACTTTTATGAATAATCATACTGTGCCGGGCGATACTTTTGCAAAACGCCTTTATGAGTTGATATGGAAAAGAACCATTGCCTCTCAAATGAGTGATGCTAAAACAGAAAAAACATCCATCAGTATTGCAGTTGATAATCGGAAAGAAAAATTTGTGGCCGTTGGAGAAGTAATTCTATTTCAAGGCTTTTTAAAAGTATATATTGAATCGAAAGATGAAGAAGAGGAAGAAATTAAAGGGCTGTTGCCTCCTCTTACCTCGGGGGGAAAACTCTCTCCCATTGAAATTCGTTCGATACAACGGTATGCCCAACCTCCAAGTCGTTACTCTGAAGCAGCATTGGTAAAAAAGATGGAAGAATTGGGAATCGGAAGACCTTCTACTTATGCTCCAACCATATCTACGATTCTAAAAAGAGAATATGTGATTAAAGAATCCCGTCCGGGTAGTGAAAGATCTTTTGTTCAATTGACACTGAAGAATAACAATATTAAGGAGGAAGTGAAAAAAGAGAAGTTCGGAAATGAAAAAGATAAATTATTTCCTACGGACATTGGTATTGTGGTCAATGAGTATCTCCAAGATAATTTTGATTCCATTATGGATTATCATTTTACTGCTAAAGTAGAAAAATCCTTTGATGATGTGGCAGAGGGAGAAATGGAATGGCAACAAATGATTCAGAATTTCTATAAAGGATTTCATCCTGCTGTGGAGAAAGCACTTGCATTTTCATCCAAGGCAAGTGGAGAGCGCTTGATTGGGGTTGATCCCAAAACCGGCGAGAATGTGTATGCCAAACTTGGTAAATACGGGCCAATGGTGCAAATCGGGGAAAATTATGAAAATGAGAAACCTCGTTATGCCCGTTTGAAGAAATCCCAATCGATTGAAAATATAACCCTTGACGAGGCCCTTGATTTATTTAAATTGCCCCGCGTAGTTGGTGCCTATGAAGGGGAAGATCTAATAATCGGCATTGGTCGGTTTGGCCCATACCTGAAATACAAAAATTCTTTTATCTCTATTCCTAAAACAGAAGATCCTCTCGAAATTTCATACGAAAAGTGTCTTGATTTGATGGAAGAGAAAAAACGTCAGGATAAAGAACGGGAACCTCGTGTACTTGGACTTTATAAGGATAAAGAGTTGGCCTTGATGGTGGGGAAATACGGTCCTTATCTCAAATATGACGGCAAAAACGTTACCCTCGGAAAAGGGGTGCAATATAATGAATTGACTTTACAGGAAGCCATTGATATTGTGGAAAACGGGAAAGAAAGAAATGTGCTTCGCGCGTTCCCGGAAAACAACGATATTAAAGTGATGAATGGTCGCTACGGTGCCTATATCGTTAGTAGTAAGGATAATTATAAAATACCGAAAGGATATCTTCCCGAAAACTTAACTTATCAAGACTGTGTGAATATTATATCTTCCTCTTCTCCCACAGGGAAAAAGAAACGAAATACAAAAGCAAAGTAAATAAAATTAACTAATTTTCTCTTCTGTCTCTACTGCAAAGAGAAATAGCAATGTTTATTGTATGATGACGAAACGCTTTGTAAAAGTTAGTTTATGTTTTTTGTTGGGATTGTCTGTGATGATTTCTCATGCCCAAATTAGGGTGGGAGCGGAGAGAACCGAAATATATTTACCCCTTCTGAAAAATAAAAAAGTGGCCATCTGTGGCAATCAAACCTCTTTGATCGGAAAAACACATTTGGTGGATACATTATGGAAACTTGATGTTCAATTGGTTAAAATCTTTTGTCCTGAACACGGATTTAGAGGAGAATCAGAAGCAGGAGCGCTCATTTCTTCTTCGTCGGATCCCAAAACTGGACTTCCCATAGTATCGCTTTACGGGAAGAATAAAAAACCAACTCCAGCCCAATTGGAAGGCGTAGATATTATTGTTTTCGACATTCAAGATGTAGGTTGTCGTTTTTATACCTATATTTCCACATTGCATTATGTAATGGAAGCAGCCGCAGAGTGCGAAGTTGAGGTGCTCATTTTGGACCGTCCCAATCCCAATGGTTATTATGTGGCAGGTCCGGTGCTTGATACACAATATGCTTCCTTTGTCGGGATGCATCAGGTTCCGATTGTTCATGGAATGACCATGGCGGAATATGGTCGAATGATTAACGACGAAGGTTGGTTGAAAAATGGAATTCATTGTCAGTTGAGCTGGGTGCCGATGGAACATTATACGCACCTTATGCGTTATTCATTGCCGGTGGCTCCTTCTCCGAATTTACGTACCGACGAAGCCATCAATCTTTATCCTTCACTCTGTCTTTTTGAAGGAACTGCGATAAGTATCGGGCGTGGAACTGAAATTCCTTTTCAAGTTTTTGGCGCTCCCGAGTTACAATTCGGGGATTTTTACTTTACGCCCGAACCCATTAAAGGAGTTTCCGAAAATCCTCCGAATAAAGGCGAAACTTGTCGTGGGGTTAACTTGACCGATAGTGCTATGAAAAATATGAAGTCCATCCAAAATGACTTTACGTTAGAATATCTGGTTCAGGCTTATACTTATTTTTTCGATAAAAATAAGTTTTTTAATCGTCCTGATTTCTTTGATAAATTAATGGGAAATTCTACGGTTCGTGAAATGATTATGACAGGAGCCACGGAGCAACAAATTGTTTTGTCTTGGCAATCGGAGTTGGACAAATTTAAAAAAGTCCGTAGGCAGTATTTATTATATCCTGATTTTGAATAAAAAGACTACGAACGCTTGTCGATGAATTTGATAGGCTTTCTCTTCTCTTCAGGGAATTGAATTCTTTTGATTTCGTCAATTTCTTTAAACTGGATATCCGGAGCAACTCTTAATTTTGCTCGGAATCTGTCTTGGAGGTCTTTGATTAATTCTCGGCTTCGAGAGTTAGCCCCTACATGTACAAGCACATGATCTGTGCCGATTTCATTAGATGAAACTTCCACGATATAATTTTCAATATAATCTACATTGTCCAAAACATCAAAAATGGATGAGGGATAAAGAGTTGTTCCCTTGAATTTAATCATTTGATTTTTTCGACCGATAATAGGACTTATGCGCATGGTCGTTCTGCCGCAACTGCACGGTTCATGATGAAATTGACAAATGTCTCCGGTTTTAAATCGTAATAAAGGCATTCCTTCTACGCCCAATGTTGTGATGGTCAATTCTCCGAATTCGTTTTCCTTAACCGGTAAATTATTATCGTCAAGGAGTTCACAAATGATCAGTTCGGGATGATGATGTCCGCCCTTTCCGGCTTCACATTCGCAAAAGGTCGTACTCATTTCTGTAGAGGCATAAGTTGAGTAGAGCTCAATGTCCCAATTCTCTTTGATTTTTTTACCAAGTAAATTGAGTGAAAAATCAGGCTCTCTTAAGTTTTCTCCGATACATACTGCCTTTTTAATACTGGATTTGCGGTAGTCAATGCCGTGTTCTTCAGCATATTTGATTATTTTTAAGATGAAGGAAGGAACACAAATGATGGCATTGGGTTTAATCCGTTTAATGGTATCCCATTGCAATTCAGGAATTCCGTTTCCTACTCGAATAACACTTCCTCCCATTTTGCGAATTCCTAAAAAATAGGCCAAACCGGCCATAAATCGCTTATCAATGGTGGTCATCAATTGATATATTTCTCCGGAATATCCTCCGGCGCAACAGAAGGAGATCGCTTCATTATACGCCAATCGCTCTAAATCATGATCGGTCATTGCAAAGGTGGTCGGGTCGGCCAAAGTTCCTGAAGTTGTGATGTAATCAACAAATTTGGATTTGTCTACACAATAAAAATCTTCGTTGTACTGTTGCAAATCTTCCTTACTTGTGAAAGGAATTTGCTGTAAATCTTCCAAAGTTTGTATTTCGGTGGGATTGATGTTGTGCTTACGGAATAGTCGTTGGTAAAAAGGTGAGTTTTGTTGAATATAGGTCAACATTTTCCGCATTTCTTGTTCTTGAAATGTCTTTATCTCTTCAGGAGTCTGATATTCAATTTTCGGATGAAACATAAGCTGTGTTTTATAAAATTCCTATCTCTTTTAGCCATTTATGTAATAGTTCAGGCCATTTTGTTTTTTTGCTGAAATCGGTATCTTTCATGCCGTATCCGTGCCCGCCGGTGTCATATAATAAAAATGTGCTTTTGATTTTTTGTTGTTTTAAAGCTTGAGACAATACAACACTATTTCGGTAATTTACTACATCATCATCTTTCGAGGCCAATAAAAATACCGGGGGCATATTGTCAGGAATTTGTAATTCCATGGAGAGTTTATCACGTTCTTCAATCGTGTAATTGTTCGTCAACAAGCTTTTTCGTGATCGATGATGTGCAAGACTGTCCTGCATCGAAACAACCGGATAGATTGAAATGACAAAGTCAGGGTCTAAACTGACCGATGAGGCAATGTTTTTGCGTGCCAAAAAATCCTCATTGGAAAATGCACCTCCCATAAGTGATAAATGTCCGCCTGCAGAAAAACCAATGACTCCGATTTTATTTGTGTCCAAAGCATATTCTTTCCAGTGGGTGCGAACATAGTGGACCGCTTGTTGTAAATCTTCAATCATGGCGGGATGATGATAGCCTTGTCCACTTACACGATACCGCAATACAAACGCAGTAACCCCAATGCTGTTAAACCATTCGGCCGTCTTAAACCCTTCATGCGGCATCCCTAAATGATGATAACTTCCTCCCGGACAAATAATGATTGCCGCCCCGTTCCGAATGGAATCTGTAGCTTCCCTAATGTACAACTTGCTGCGCTCATGTTTCATGCCGGGAATATCTTTCCATAATCGTACGTAATTTGACTGCGCTTCTGCGGTCATTATCAAAATAAAAATTAAACCGATTAAAGTGACTTTTTTCATGAATAAGTAGTGTAAAATAATTATTCTAAAGTTAAGTAAAAATCAAAGAATTGGTATTTTCTTCTTCACGATGCAAAAATAGATAAATATTATCAATAGTCAATACAATCTTGTTAATGATATTTTAGGAGTAAAAAAATGCATTTTCTTGGTTTTTTTTCTCAGAATTAATAATTTTATATATATTTGCACCTGAAATTGAGACATAGTGAGTTTTAATTATATAACTCATTGATTTATAGGATATTTTTTGAATCTATTATTAATTAAATATATCTAATATTAAAAAATTATGAAACGAAATGTTCAAGTTGTAGGAATTTTTATTCTTTTTTTGTTTTTTTATGTAAACGGAATAGGGCAAACTCCTTGTGAGAATCCAAGTAATCTCACGGTCGAAAATATTGGTTCTTATAGTGCAGATTTATTACTATCCTCTTCCGGAGTGAATGATGTTCAAATATCTCACTCGGGAAATTATGGTGCTAAATTTGGAAATACCGGTCAGGGGTTTGATTTTCAAGTAGCAAACCGTTTTTCAACTTCAGACATATCTGCATATAATGGATATTATTTGACTAAAGTTTCTTTTGTTCCTACGAGTTCGATTACCACATACACCATCAGAATTTGTCGTGGTGGGAATCAGTATGGAGCAGGTCCAGTTGTTCACGAACAAGTTTTAACTACTTCTGATTTAGTCATGGATCAATGGAATGAAATTATTTTAACTACCCCCGTTCAAGTTATGTCAAATCAAGAACTTTGGATTACCTACAGATGTGTTTCATCTCAACCCGATCTCCCTGTAGGATGTGATTTAGGACCACGGATTCAATACAAAGGGAATATGATTTATGTAAATAGTCAGTGGAGACAGTTGTATGATATTACCAGTAACCCTAGATTAGTTTACAATTTTTGTATTAAGGGACATTTATCCAGACAAAAATACAATGTAGAATATGGATTATCAGGATTTGCTCTTGGAAGCGGAACAATCGTAGAACTCCCTGAACAAGTTTTTGATACAACGCAGAGTATCCTTACTTTATCCTCTTTAATGGCCAATACGGCTTATGATTGTTATGTTAGAAGAAATTGTGGCGGAACTAGTTTCAGCTCGTGGGTGGGACCGGTTTCCTTTACAACTCCTGTTGATAGCGAATGGTGCAAGGAAACTTTTGAAGGGTTTGAGATAGGGGATTATGTTGCTGGGCAAAGTACAACAGGTTGTTGGACAACGTGGAATTCCAACCCGAGTTCCACGGAAGATGCCATCATAACCAATGAACAAGTTTTTCAAGGCGATAAAGCTGTAAAATTAGTACGTAATAATGATTTAGTCTTATTACTTGGTGACAAAACATCCGGCTCCTTTGTAGTAGAATACAGTATGTATGTTCCTGCTAACAAAGATGCCTATGCCAATATGCTTCATGAGTTTGATGCAGGAGATAGTCAATATGCCAATGAACTCTATTTTAATCAAAGTGGTTATTCCGGTGGATCCGGGACATTATACGTAAATAATAGAACATATAATTTTACTTATCCTCAGGATAAATGGTTCCTTGTTAAGTATGATATCAATTTAACAACAGACCAAGTTACGTTGACTATTAATGGAACATCAGTAAGAACATGGCAGTTCAGTTATCAAGCTCGTTCTTCAACTCCTGGACAGAAAAAATTGGCTGCAATCAGTTTTTATCCACCCACAAGTACTTCACGTTCTTTGTTCTATGTGGATAATGTGAATATCGCCCAACCGGGAACATCCGAAAATCCGCTTACCATCGATAATGTTCAAGAACTTCAGGATTTTAGAGATGCGGTGAACCAAAATGGGACTTATCAAAATATACCGGCTACCGATGGCGGCGTTTCCGGTTTCGGAGGTAAATATTTCGTGATCACCGCCGATTTGGATCTATCCTCTGTTTGTGGTCCCAATATTAATGGTAGCGAAATTGATTGGATTCCGATAGGGAATACAACTTATCCTTTTAAAGGACACCTAAATGCACTACATCATGTAATTAGCAATCTCTATATCAACGATCCCTCTTCTAATAACCAAGGT
>CAZWCI010000048.1:0-11618 GCA_964632815.1 uncultured Lentimicrobiaceae bacterium
GTTGCAGTTTTATTAATTTTAAGAGGATGTTCGAGTGCAATTACAGTATACCCAAGAATAAATAAGACAATCATTAATACAAACATAAACATAACTTCATTTTTTTAGTAGTTAACACTTTTATTTATTAATATTTATAACAAGAATTATTCAAATTACCAATATAAAACACCTATTTTAATTCCCACAAAATGATACAACATTTTTTGAGTACGATTCGTAGTTATGGAAGAATAATTAATCCCATCCGGATCAACAACACTGTATTTAAGATCAGATTGTTGGAGTTTATAATGTGCCATCAGTAGAAATTCCAGACGTTCTTTCATTTTAATTTTCACTCCGATACCTGATTCTGCTTGAATTCCGGTCACTCCGGCGTGAATGACTTTGGTTACTTTTTCAGGTTGTGAAGAGACATACCATTTGAAAGCATAGCCAACATTAGCAAAGAAATGAGGTGAAATTGGTTTATCCATAAAATCCACATCTACATGGGCATAAATTGGTATAAAAGCTGTTCTTTTCCACACATCTATCCCTGCGCCAATACCGGTTGTCACATAAGGATTAAACTGATATGCAATGAGTTGATGGAGATCTATTACAAAATTCTTGTTATTGGGCAAGGTTCTTCCTCCAAACTCAAGATTTCCGACTCCGGATAAAATTCCCACAGAGGTCATATAAATAAACCTACTTTCGTTTTTAATCATAGCCCTTTGTGCGTAAGAATTATTTATTCCCACACAAAAAAGAATTATAATTCCGATGATTGCAATTTTTTTCATACGATAAGGTCTTATATTTAGCGATTATTTTTTCTGTTAATTAATTCCATTGATGCTTTTAGAGAAATCTCTGTTACATTTTCTCCACTAATCATCTTTGCAATTTCATATACTCTTTCATCTTGTTCAATTTGTTTTATTGAAGTATACGTATCATTATTCTCTACATTCTTATAGACGTAATAATGGAGATCACCCTTAGCTGCAATTTGGGGTAAGTGGGTAATCACCAATAATTGCCTTTGTCGGGCAATTTCAGACATCAGTGCTGCTACTTTCCCTGCAATTTCACCGGAAATCCCGGTATCAATCTCATCAAAAATGACCGTAGGTAAAAGTGCATTTTCAGTAATCACGGATTTAATAGCAAGCATCACTCTTGACATTTCTCCCCCTGAAGCCACTTTTTCGATTTCTATAGCTTTACTGCCTTTATTCGCAGAAAATTGGAATGTCACTTCATCAATACCATATTCTCCGGGAACATCCATTAAGGTATGTTCTACAACAAATGTCGCATTTTCCATTCCCAGTAAGTTAAATTTAGAGAGAATATCTTTTTCAAGAACCGGAATAGCACGTTTACGTTTTTCAGAAAGCTGCTTGGCTAATTTAATAAGGTCTTCATACAACTGTTTCCGTTGTATTTCCATCTCTTCAAGCTGATTAACGTATGCTGAATGACCTTTCAATTTATTTTGAATATCATCAGCAACTTTTATCAACTCTTCAACAGAAGAAACATGATGTTTTTGCTGTAATGAAAAAAGCAGATCCAATCTTTCTCTGTATGATTCAATCGCTTGTGGATTTACTTCTACAGCATCTTCCATTTTAGAAATATCAAAGGAAATATCTTTAACTTCCAAAATAACTTTCTCCAAACGTTCAGCCATCTCTTGAAAACGATCATTATATGAAACTATTGGTTTCACCTGTTGTTCCAGACTTCTCAATTGTTCGATAATATTACCTTCTTGTTCTGAAAGTATTTGAGAAGAGGCAAAAAGATGGTTTTTAATTTGCTCCGCATGAGAAAGATATGAAATTTTAGCTTCAAGTTCTTCTTGTTCTCCCGGTATAAGTTGAGATTCCAAGAGTTCTTTTCCGACAAACTCCAGATAATCGTTTTCTTTATTGCCTTGTGCTATTTTATCTCGTAATTTTCCACATTTATTTTCAATAATTCTATAATTAGAATAAACATTTTTGTAGGCACTCAACTCTTGTTGCGTTTGAGCATATTCGTCAATGACTTGAAGACGGAAAGCTGCATGACGAATTAAGAGATGATGATGTTGAGAGTGAATATCCACTAAATTTTCAGCTAAAGACTTAAGAACATTCAAATTAACCGGAGAATCATTTATAAAAGCACGGGATTTTCCAGTTGGAGTTATTTCACGTCTGATTATCGAAATTCTTTGATAATCTAGGTCATTTTCTTCAAAAAAAGATTCAAGTACAAGATTATCAATATCGAACTCAACTTCTACAAAACACTTTTTTGAGGTATCATGAAGAATACTGCTATCTGCTCTATTTCCAAGAATAAGGGACAACGCTCCCATTAAAATAGATTTTCCTGCACCCGTTTCACCGGTAATGACAGTAAAACCTTTATCAAATCTAATATTCAGCGATCTGATCAAGGCATAATTTTCTATTTGGAGAGAGAGCAGCATAAGAACAATTCTTCATATTATTAACCGCAAAAATACAAAAAAATAGTTGACTAATTTTATTTTTTGATGATAATTAAAATAATTCAAAAAAGCTTTAACAAGAAAGTAAAATTGATGTATATTTGCATATTCAATTATAAATTGAGATGTTTATTTTGCCCATGAATACAACTAAATCAATCATATTTTTCCTTTTGATATTTCTTATCCCTTTAACTTCTATTGGGCAAGAGAACGAAGATATTCCTTTACCGAAAAGTTTAAAAAATCAAAGTGAAAATAATCAAAGAAAACTAAATTTTGTTGTAGGTGGGAATTTCGGATTTCAATTTGGGAATTATACATTCATTGATGTTTCTCCACATGTGGGGATCTATCCTGTTGATTTTTTATGTATTGGAGTTGGGGGAACCTATATGTATATGAGATATTCCAACTATCATCAATCTTCAGATACACATATATACGGCTTTAAAGCTTTTATTGAAGGATATGTATGGCAACGTCTGATTTTGCATGCAGAATATGGATACACCAATTACAAATTAAACTTTTTTGACGGAACAACCGGAAATTTCCTTTATTCAAACAGAGTAGGAACGCATGCCATCTTACTTGGTCCGGGGTACAAACAAACTGTCACTGATCGCATCAGTCTGTATTGTTTACTTCTTTTTAATCTTTATGAAGATCAATATACTTTTTATTCAAATCCTTTGGTTCGAGTTGGAATAAATGTTGATTTATAAATAAACTCATTGCGAATGAACAAATCAAGTATCAATTATCAACTTGCTTCAACTTTATTAAAAAATAAGGAAAATCGTTATTCCAGACCTATAATTAATCTCTCTATTATCGGTATTGCTTTGGGTATCATCATTATGCTTCTATCGATTGGAATTACAGTGGGATATAAAACGGAAATAAGAAAAAAAGTAATTGACATGGGAGGTCACATCAGGATTTCCAATTATGATTTCAATTACTCCTATGAACCTATTCCAATTGAGATTGACCAAATTAATCTTGCGGCTCTTTCAAGAAATCCCGACATAAAAGCCGTTTTATTTTATTCTACCAAAGTCGGCATTATTAAGACAGATGATCAGGTTGAAGGAATCGTGCTTAAAGGGGTAGATTCCTCTTTTTTTCATACCGGTTTTGCTAATAACATTATTGAAGGCAAATCTATCATTTATCCGAATAATAAGGCATCTCAAGAAATTGTTATTTCAAAAAAAATATCCCAAAAAATCAATCTTGCAATTGGAGATAAAGTAAAAACTTATTTTGTCCAAGATCCACCAAAACAGAGAAGTTTTACTATCGTTGGAATTTACGAAACAGGATTGCCTGAATATGATGATTTGTTTGCTATTGTTGATTTAAGACAAGTTCAAAAGTTGAATAACTGGGATAGTTCTTCTGTCGGGGGTGTAGAAATTCTGCTTTCCGATTTTGATAAAATGGATCAAACGACCTCATTCGTTAATAAAACTATTGGATATAAGCTAAAAGCAGAAACAATCAAACAGATATATCCTCAAATTTTTGAGTGGATAGCACTATTTGATACGAATGTAATTGTACTAATCATCATTACAATATTTGTATGTTTAGTCACATTACTTTCGACGTTTTTCATCATTATTTTGGAAGAAACCCGAACTATCGGCATTTTAAAAGCAATGGGAATGAAAAACAACAATATTTCCTATATTTTTCTTTGGATGGCGGGACGAATAATCATAAAAGGACTTTTGGCAGGAAATTTCATTGCCCTTCTTTTTGCATTTATTCAACACAAATATCACCTTATTAAATTAGATGCAGCCACCTACTATGTTCCCTATATTCCGATAGATATTTCAGTAGGAGCCGTATTAATAATCAATAGTGCTGTATTTATTCTTTGCTTAGCGGCTCTTTTAATTCCCGGGAGAATTATTGCAAAACATGTATCTCCCGTTGAAGCAATCCGTTTTGAGTAGCCAAATTGAAAGACTGCTAATGTGATTGGAGGTATTGTTCCCAAAGCCAAGCCGAATAAATCATCTCGTCAAGTGTATATTGACATGACCATTTCAAGAGTTTTTCCGCTTTTTGAGAGTCACTATAGATGGCAGGAATATCTCCTTTTCTTCTTTCGCCTAAAATGTGTGGTAATGGTTTTTGGGTCACTTTTTCAAATGCAGCTATCACTTCAAGAACAGAAACTCCATTTCCACTTCCGAGATTAAAAACTTCGCATAAAGTTTCATCACCATTTTTCTCGATATATGTAAGTGCTTTCACATGTGCATCGGCAATATCGGAAACATGTAAATAATCGCGAATACAAGAGCCATCACGTGTATCATAATCCGTTCCGAATACCGTTAAATTTTTCATTTTTCCAATTCCCACTTGCGTGATGATGGGTAACAAATTATTGGGTTTATCGGGAGATAGTTCCCCATTCTTTCCGCTCATATCAGCCCCTACGGGATTAAAATAGCGAAGAAGAACTGCTTTTAGTTGCGGATAAAGGTTTGTATAAAAACGTATCATCTCCTCTCCTATTTGCTTCGTGTGGGCATAAGGAGACATTGGAACTCCTATCGGCGTATTCTCTGTAACCGGCAAATCATACACTTCTCCGTATACAGAACAGGAAGAAGAAAAAATTAATTTATCAATATTAAAAAGAGAACAAGCTTCCAATACATTTTCAAGAGCCCCAAGATTATTACGATAATACATTAAAGGAGAATCTACCGATTCCGGAACAGATTTAAAGGCGGCAAAATGAATAATCCCACTTATATCAGGATTCTTCTGAAAAATTTCAAAAAATGCCTTTTTGTCACAAATATCCACTTGATAATTGCAGATTTTTTTTCCGGTAATTTCTGCAATTCGGGATGCCGTTTCCGGAGTTGATCTTACGCAACTATCTACCGATATCGGTTCATATTCACCACTTTTAATTAATTCTATGATTGTTTGAGAGCCAATATAGCCCATTCCACCAGTAACCAAAATTTTCCTCATAATAACTATCTAAAAACGACTTTACAAGTTTTTGAATTATTATCTACTTTAATATTAATAAAATAGATTCCTGAATTGCCTAAATCGGATTTCTTTAAAATCAATTGATGAACTCCATTTCCAGTATATTGATTGACAGGAGTCATAATTTCACGCCCCAGCATATCAAATACTGAAATAGTAACTTGAGCATCATTCGACAATTGATAAGTTACGGTACAAGTTTCAACAGCCGGATTCGGATAAATATTCACAAACGGGATTTCAGTTTGAGAAGCAATTCCGTTATATTCCAAAATTCCGGTAGCAACTAAATTTTCATACGACCATAAATTCCGGCGATGCCCATTCAGTGTAGCATTAATTCTTTCCAATTGTCCGAACGTGAACAAATTGGTACAAAATCCCCACTGATAATCCATGTAATTCTCCACCATATCAGGTTCATCTCCGAAGCCATTAACTTGATTAGGGCAAGTATTACGTGAGCCTACTTCAATACAATAAGTCCCATCTACCTGGGATGCTGCTGCCACAGGAGGAGTATCATCAACATAATCTCCGTATAAAGTTTCTGTCTGCCCCATAAAGGCAACAGATTCTGCACAGCCGTCTATAAGCCCGAGCCCTTGATACATAGCAGAATATATATTATCTTCGGTAAAATTTTGAAATGGGTGATACAGATTAAAATAGTGCCCCAATTCATGGGTCAGAGAGCGATTTTGTGCATTCACTCCCATTCCGGCCAAATTTTCGGCAGTTCCAATATTGCCAATTGCATCGTGTCTAATGAGCACACCATCGCACATAGGATCATCCGTAAAAAGAGAAGTCAAAGGATTTGTAGGAGGGAAAAGAGACATCCCCACAATAGTTCCTTCGCCCATTCCTTCAACAGAAATTCCACCAACGGAAAAGATATTCAAATACTTTTGAGGATCCCACGCGTATGTTGCCATTACCGGATAAGAAACTCCATTAGCACTTGTATCTTGATGATGCAATATTGCCGAAGTCGGATTGCCATCGGGGTCAAGTCGTGCCAAACGAAATTCTATTGCCGGGTTTGCTCTTCGACCTGCGAATTGCGATGCCGTATTGACTCCTAAAACAGTATCGCTGTTAGTTGCACTAAAATCAATATTTAATAATTCAATTGCATTTAAAACTTGCTCATCTCCGATATTTTCAATTCCATTGTCATGAATTATATGAAACACAACGGGAATAACACGCACCCCATTAATTAAGGTATCTGTCGTTATCCCTTTATTGGGAGATGATTTTTCTCGTTGGAATAATATCTGCTGACGCATTGCATATTCATACTCTTTCAATTGATCAAGAACATGACGATTTTCAATGATTTTCTTAATCAATAATTGATGATCCGCTTGCAGATTTACTTTCGGATAAGTTTGAGCTGAGATTGTAAGCGTTGAAAACAATACAAAGCACCCCAATAATGCTTTCATCTGGGTTAATAATTTTAGTTTCATTAAAATTTATGATTTAAAATAATATAGGAAAAATTACATAACTAATTTGAACCCAATTCCGTGAACATTAATGATTTGCACAGAAGGTTCATTCTTAAAATATTTTCTAAGTTTTGTGATATAAACATCCATACTACGGGCATTGTAGTAGCTATCATCTCCCCAAATTTTCTTCAGGACATATCCTCTTTCAAGAACTTCATTTTTTTTATGAATAAGCATAAGCAGAAGTTCGGATTCACGAGTAGTCATCTTTTTTTCTTCTCCTTTCACGACAAGTGTCTGTCTATTGGCATCAAAAGTTGCTTCCCCAAGTTGGAATACAGTTTGGACTATTTTTTCACCATCATGGACAGTTCTTCGGATCAACGCTTGGAGTCTAGCCAACAACACTTCCATTGAAAATGGTTTTGTAATATAATCATCTCCCCCTATGGACAATCCTTCAATCATATCTTCTTGCATATTTTTAGCCGTAAGAAAGACAATCGGAATTTGTTTATCCATCTTTCGAATTTCTTTAGCTAACGTAAAGCCGTCTTTAAGAGGCATCATCACATCAACAAGACAAATATCGAAATCGGACTTACAGAAAAGTTCGTAAGCTTCTTCTCCGTTATTGGCATGCTGAACAGTATAGCCTTTGGCTTCCAAGTAGGTAGTCAGGACTTTTCCCAAGTTAACATCATCTTCAGCTAACAATAATTTAATTGCATCCATATCATTATTTTTTAATTGGCAAATATATGGTAAAAATCGTCCACTTTTTCAATTCACTTGCAACTTCGATTGAACCCCCATGTAAATCAACAATTTTCTTAACATATCCAAGTCCTAATCCGTATCCTTTGGCATCGTGAAGATTTCCTTTAAAAATTCTATAAAAGTCATCAAAAATATGTTTTTGATTCTTTTTTGCAATTCCTATTCCATTATCTTTTACACTGAGAATAAAGTGCTTTTTATCGTTTTTAGTCCTTATTTCTATTTCAGGTTTTTTATCGGAATATTTAATTGCATTTTCAATCAAATTAACAATTACATTTTGAATATGTGTTTTATCTGCATAAATTGTAGAATTCTCAGCATCCAAAGAAATGTTTAATTTCCCTTGTTTTGATGAAATTTGTAGGGTAATATTCTCCAATATATCTTTTAAAATGGCATGAATATTGACCCTTTGCATATTCATCTTTAGTTGTCCTTTTCGCAACATTGCAATTTGCAGAACATTATTAACCATTTGTTTCAATCGTTCATTTTCATCTTTAATAATTGAAATATAAGTCATTTTCAAGTTAGCATCTTCAATAACTCCTTCTTCTGAAATCGCTTCACAAGCAAGGGATATCGTAGAAATAGGTGTTTTCAGTTCATGAGTCATATTATTTATGAAATCATTTTTGATATCAGCAACTTTTTTCTGTCGATAAAGTGCAGAAAGCGTAATTGCTGAAATAAAAAGAATCAACAGCAAGAAACCCACAATCAATCCCACAATATTACTCATTCGTTGTAGGAAAAATCCTCTTTCGGTGGGAAAATAGAGAATCAGGTAGTGAGGTGCAACAAACTTATCATTGCTTTTCAGACTAAACAGATATCGGCTCTTCAACATCAGATCCGTGGGGGTTTCAGAAGGAAGAACCACAAAAGAAGAAGAGAGCGAATTATACAAAGCAAAATCGAAAGGAAGTATTAAATTCTCCTCAAGCAACGACTCCCGAATAATCCGAAGTAAAAAATCCCGATTTAACAATTTGACTGAATTGGAATCCATCCCGATTTGGGCTCCTTTACGATAACGATTTTTGCGACTGATATCTTCAAAGGGAACAACATCTATATCCGGTTCCCATTCTCCTGAACGGACAACGCCACTCGTTCTGTAATTAGTATCAAAATATATTGTATCTAAAGGAATAATAACATTTTTATCATCAAAATTAATTACAGCTTTAACCAATCCGACTTTGGCACCGCTTATGGAATCGAACAACATTTTTTTAGAAAAATTCTGAAAAAAAACCGGCTGCAAATTAATGGTTGTATCCCGAAGAAAAAGCGTGTCTCCTTTTAAGACTGCATCAATTTTATCAATTACGTTAGAACCTACGGTTTGGATTTCGCCTTTAAAAATATTCCGCTGTTGAATTTCAGCTTCCATATACAAACGAAAAATAGCGACAATCAAAAGGATTGCAGCTAAACCAAGTAAAAAAGCTATCGGTATAATTAGTCGCTTTTTCATAATTTGCAAATATACACATTTTTTAAACCGTATAAAAAAAAATATTATTTTTGCATACTTTTCTCATTCTGGAACGTTTTTATAAGTATTGAATCTATATGTCAAAATAACTACAAATGAAAAAAATAAGTTTAACATTTCTCTTTACGTGTCTTGCAGTCCTATTATTCAGTCAACCCAAATTAGAATTTAAGAATACCTATTATGATTTCGGAGAAATCAAAGAGGAAGATGGAAAAGTTACAGGACGATTCGAATTCACTAATGTTGGGGATAGTAATTTAATCCTCGTAAATGTTCGGCCGGGATGTGGTTGCACTGCCGCAGACTACACCAAAACACCAATTAAACCCAATGAAAAAGGATTTATTGATGCTACATATGACCCCTACAATCGTACCCCCGGAGGATTTACCAAGAATATTCGGGTTTATACCAATGAGCCTCAATTCAAGAATCCAAAAAACCCACCTCACTTGATATATATCAAAGGTTTTACTATCAAAAGACCTCCCACAATATTTGAAATAACCGGATACCCAATGGGACACGGAATGCTGAGAATGAAAACCAATAGTTGTAAATTTATCCTTAAGAATACTGAATCTTATACAGATACAATTAAATTTAGAAATTTTGATACAAAAAGTATTGAAATATTGGACATTAAATATCCTGCTTTTGTTCGTGAACTATCGAAAAGTTTCGTCAAAGAAATTCAACCCAATGAAGAAGCTACTATTGTAGTTTTATATGATGCTTCCCAAAGAAATGCATGGGGAAAGCAAAGTGACCCGATTACATTTAAAACAACCGACTCATTAGAACCTAATAAAATATTTATTTTCAATTCGGAAATTCGGGAAGACTTTTCATATATAAAACCCGGAAGTAACCTGCCCGCTATTCAGTTATCCACCACTGAAATTAATTTTGAGCAATTGAAAAAGGGGAATTCATTTGAATATAAAGTAACCATTATGAACAATGGAAATGGGGATTTAATTATTCGCAATGTTTCTTCAAGTCTTAATGCTATTCAATATCAACTTGAAAATAATGTAATACGACCTAATAAGAAAGTTACGTTGACAATTTCTTTCAATAGCAACTATCGTGTTGGGAAGCACAATGGTTCTGTAGAAATTATCACTAATGATCCCAATATGTCTAAAGCCGTTATTCGGGTATTCGGAGAAGTGTTACCTTAATTTCCAATCAGCGATTTTTAAATCATCATCTTGTAAGATAGCCAAATAATTTTGATATCTTGAAAGGGAAATTTTTCCTTCTTCAACTGCTTTAATCACTTCACATTCAGGCTCATGAATATGAAGACAGTTTTGAAATTTACAATAATTGTTATATGCTCTTAACTCCGGGAAATAATCACGTATTTCCTCTTTGGAGTAGCTTATTAGACCAAATTCCTTGATTCCGGGTGTATCAATAATTCCCCCACCCTGTTGCAATGGAAACATTTGTGCAAAAGTAGTTGTATGTTTCCCTTTTTGGTGATAGTCTGAAATCTCCCCTATTTTCAAATTCAGCGAAGGATCAACCGCATTGATGATGGCCGACTTTCCCACACCCGAATGGCCACTGAACAGCGACACTTTTCCTTCCATTTTTTGGCGAATAACATCCATATTTAATCCGGATATTGCAGAGCAACGCAATGTTTCATAACCTATTCCGGAATAAAGATGTTCCAATTCTTCAATTACATTTAATTCTTTTTGATCATATATATCAATTTTGTTAAAGAGCAAACAAACCGGTATACGAAATCCTTCTGCTGCAACAAGAAAACGATCGATAAATCCCAATGAAGTTCGAGGTTGTTTTAAGGTAATCACTAAAAAAGCCGTATCAATATTTGATGCAATCAGATGGCTTATTTTTGATAATTTTGTAGATTTTCTGTCAATATAATTTTTTCTGGGCTCTAATGTGTGAATCACCCCAGTTGCATCTTTATCAATCGTAAAGTGCACTTTATCACCCACAACCAAAGGATTCGTATTCTTAATTCCCATAATTCGGAATTGCCCCCTTAAGCGACATTGAATCACTTGTCCGTTGTCGGCAAGGACATCGTACCAACTGCCCGTAGATTTAATAACTAATCCTTTCTGCTGATTTTCCATATTTGACTTAAACGTTAGATAAAGCGGTGCAATATTACGATTTTTTAAGCATATAAAAGAAAGATAAAAGCAAAAATAAAAATCGTAAATTTAAAATATAATGTATATTTGCAATTTAAAACAAAATTAAAACTATTTTTCAGCATGAAACTTCTTTTAATCAGCAATTCCACCAACTACAAAGAGTCCTATTTGGGTTGGTG
>CAZWCI010000049.1:0-9688 GCA_964632815.1 uncultured Lentimicrobiaceae bacterium
ACTTCCATCTGTTCCTTGGTTGCAGGTAACTGGTTGTTGAACAGAAGCGATTGCAGATAGAGCAGCAGGCTGAGAAATATCAACACGAGTTGTGATTAAACACCCATTAATATCATATACATATACTACATAGTTTCCTGAATATAAATTTGTTGCATTTCGAGTGGCTCCACTGCCTACTGCCGTATATCCTCTTATGGAAGAGGACAGATCATTAGTATCATAAATGTAAATATTGTAAGGAGCAGTTCCTCCGGTTGGCGATATGGATATGGTGCCATTATTGGCTCCGTAGCAAGTGTTGTCTGTATGGTTAATAGTTGCTCCTAATGGAATATTCGGAATGTATAGATGTAAAACAAATATACTGTCACAAGTGGAAGGATCACCATCATCTACACTATATGAATATTCTCCACTCTGAGTGTAAGTGATTTGATTTAAGTTCCATGTGAATGTGTCACAACTATTCACATAAATATGGCTCGTTACGGGTGTGTTAACAATTAAATGTAGTAAAACAGTTGTGTCGCATCCTCCCGGAGTTTGAGATGGAATCATGTGGCTATAGGTTCCGCTTTGTGTATATGTAGTTTGATTAAGATTCCAAATGAAAGACCCACATGCCGTTTCATAGATATCGATATTTGCCGTTGCATCAATGGATAAATGTAAAGTAATGACACTATCACATCCTTGGGAATTTCCCCCAACTAATGTATAAGTATAAGTTCCACTTTGGGTATACAATGTTTGATTTACAGGCCAAGTATAAGAACCACAGGTGCTTACATATTGAGTACTGCTGGTGTTTTGTAATACGGTTAGATGTAACGTTACGATACTATCGCAATTGTTTGCAGCAGTTAACGTTTGTACATAAGTTCCTGAATGATTATACGAAATAGAATTCCAATTATATGTTCCACATGAAGTTATTGTAAATTGTGAGGTAATTCTGGAAGGACGATTGATTACGACTGATCGATTGCCAACACAACCATTGTCATCTGTTACGGTTACATAATATGTCCCCGGAGCAAGGTCGGTAATAACGGCAGTAGTATCCCCATTTGACCATAAATAAGAGTATGGAGATGTACCCCCACTTACTGTTACTGCAGCAATTCCATCTTCACTGTCATAACATGTGGTTCCGGTTTGTTGACTCAAGTTAACCACAAGCAATGAAGGTTCTGATATGGTAATCATTGATGAAAATAAACATCCGTTTGCATCGTATACATATACCGCATAAGTTCCGGCTCTCATATTCGTTGAGGTGCGATTAGCTCCGGCAGGAACATTGTTAAAACCTCTTATTACAGAAGATAAATCAGTAGTGTCATAGATGAAAATAGTATAAGGAGCATTTCCTCCATTGGCAATTACAGAGAGCAATCCGTTATTTCCTCCATTACATGTTACATTAGTTGCTGAAAGAGTTGAATTGACTAAAGTTGCAGGTTCTTGAATAGTAATGCTTGCAGTTGAGGAACATCCGGTTGCATTTGTAGTAACTTCAACCGTGTATGTGCCGGCATATAGATTTTGTGCTTGACTGCTATTTGCTACTACATTTGAAGAGAAATCAGTCCAAACAAAAGTATATTCATTTTCAAATCCGGGCAAAGTAATAAGATTAACGCCTACAACTCCACTTGAATCCCCATGACATGCAACATCTTGAGAAGTAAGGGAGAATACAGGTAACGGATTAATCTTAATAGAACCGGAAGCATTAACAGGAGTACAACTTCCTTGGGTAGATATAGAATATAAATATGTTCCGGTCACAGTTGGGGTTCCACTTATAATAAGAGTGTCTCCATGAACAGATACTTGAACTCCCGAAGGAACATTATTCCAAATCAAAATAGCAGTATCTGCGCCACCGCTCCAAACATATCTAATTTCATTTATTGAACTATTTAAACAGAATTCTTGTACTTGAGTTGAACTGTCTGACAATAAAGTTAATTCTTCTTCCGGATGAATTGTTAAGAATGCAGTATCTTGAAATACCGGACAAGAACCATTAGTAGGAGTCATGATAGCAGAAACTTCAATCCCATAAAGATTTGAAAAATTGTACAGATATAAGTCAGACCCAAAATTATCGCCGGTAATGAGATATTCATAATTAACAAAAGATCCTGTTATTGGATTGTGAGTGTAAGTTGGAGCAATTCCATAAGTCCAGCTGAAACTTCCCTGATAGGAACTTTCAACCGTAAAACTATGAGTTTGATTTTCACAAATTGTACCATCTGCTAAGGTCGCTATATCAAAAGTGGGATTTGCTTGTATAATCCATTGGGAACTAGAAGATTCTATTGTAGTCCAAGTTGCTCCTCCATCTGTAGTATGTTGTACTCTGATCGCAATAAAAATTGTATCTCCCGGTTGTGTTGGAGTGTGGTTAATGCTTTGATCAACAGGAATATAAGGAGTTGTAATATTTAAAATAGGATCATTTAATTGTGTAAGTGCTGTCCAAACAATGGAATCCTGGGTGCCGTTTTGAAAATGATAAGCATACATCCATTCGTATATGTGCATACTTGAATCAAAACTTTGTAATACTATATCAGTTAATCGTAAGGAATCATGAGAAATACAAACTGTAGGCCACCAAGTATCACGAGTAAAAGAAATAGAACCGATAGGAGGAGTAATATCCCAAGTGTAAGAGGTAATTAAGCCTGCAGAACAAGTGTCATTATGTTTTAATTCAAATGTAACTGATCCAATGAAAATATCTTCATCATCAATGACAACAGGAGTTGAAGTATTTGTCCATGGAAGCCAAGGACCACCATTGATTCGATACAGATATCCGCAATCTGCATCAACATTATTACCCGGTTGAGGGTTGGTAATATTAATAGCTAAATTTTCATCATATTCAACCGGAGAACCTCCCCCATTTGGAGTAATATTCCATGATGCAGTTGGGGCAGTTTCACATTCGATGGTGATGGAAATCGTTGCTGTTGCTGTACAAAAATAGTCATCTGTAACCAAAACTTGATAAGTTCTCACAGCACCAATTGCTCCCACAACAGTTACGGTCGGATCCTCTGTAAAACGACCTGAAATAGTCCCCGGTCCTGTATAAGATACTGTTGTCCAATAATAATCAAAAAATGTTGAATTATTACCTATAATTTGAGTGTGAAGTTGTGTGCTTTCTCCTGTACATATTGTTGAATCATCTGCAGTTATCTGTACAATAAATGTCTCATTTCCAACTACTGCAGTAGCAGTAACAGTTTGTCCCATAAGAGCATCGGTAACAGTAACAATGTATGTGCCTGCTGTTAATCCGGTAGCTTGGGAAGTCCGTTGTCCGGAAGGAGTCCATAAATAAGTATAATTTCCGCTACCACCGGTCGCATTCACTGTGGCAGATCCAATCCCTTGTCCGCATGAATTATCATTTACGATGCTTGTTATGTTACATAATAAAGAATCCATTATATGGATTGTGTCAACAAATGTCATGGGACACCCCGGACCTACAGTTGTATACTCTACATAATAGGTGCCTGACACTGTTAATGGATTTAATCCATAAATGAATGAATTGCCTACTCGAATATTGTTAATCCCGGGGGCATTATTCGGTAATATATTTGATGTAAAAGAAGTTGCTCCGTTTCCAAGAGTGTGTGAATATATTGAAGAAATAGCATTGCCTGCTATTATATCGATGTAGTATCCCCCCGGAGTTGCTGTATGCAATGTTCGAATAGTTAAATATAAAACTTTCATTGTATCGGGAGGAATCGTAGTGATGTTAGTATCATTCATCGCTTGAACTACACTTTGGATGTATATGGTATCCACAATGAGTCCGGGCGTGTTAAAAGGACCTATATTGAAACCATTATCCGCATAAGAATCTCCGGGACAAATAGTATCATAGACCAATTCTAAAACCGGATAAACTTGTTGTACTCCTTCCCAGGCAGAAAAAGATTGCAGAACGCCAAGAGAATCACGATCTTTGTAAATATAATCAATTTGTCCTACGGTATAGCTGATTGAACCGGAAGCATGATAAATATCTCCACCACACGGAACAATTGCTGTTTGTGATTTTGCTGCAAAACTCAAAGCAAATACAACAACGAAGAAAGTAATGATTTTTTTCATGATTATTTATTTAACCTATGACAATAAAACTGCCTTTTGGAGTGATTAATGATGAATGTATACTATTTTTCTAATTTATTAATGATGCAAAAATAATATATTTTTTCAATCTTCCAATATTTTACGTTAATTTCTTGTCAGATTTTCTTATAAAGTAAAATAAAAAAAATAGAGAAAAGATGATAAAAGCTTAATGAAATATTAAAAACCTATTCTGGTAACCTTTTCAACATTATCAATCTTGGAGATATTATCAATTAAATCATCCAGAACTTGCACATTTTCAATGTACAACATCATTGTCCCTTTAAAAACATTCCGCTTTGTTTCAATATTAATGGATTTAATATTTAACTCAAATTGAGAACTAATCATATCGATTATATCTTTAAGGATTCCCTTTTTGTCAAATCCCACTATCCGTATTCCTGATAAAAAAGCAATATTTTGTTCTTTTCTCCAACGGGCCTTGATAATTCGATTTCCGTATTTGGACATTTGCTCAATTGCATTGCTGCAATTAATTCGATGAACTTCTATTACCTCTTTAGATATTTGAAATCCAACAACTTGGTCTCCGGGAATGGGATTGCAACAATCTGAAATCTGAATATGGCGAATTTTATCAAATGATTCATCCAACATAAATATTTCCGGGTTAATTTGCAATTCTTCATCAATTAATTGTTCTAAAGAAGTGTCGCTCGGTTTGGAAGTTATTTTTTTGTGAAATTCTTCCAAATCAGTATTTTCCTCGTTGAAAAATACTTTTTTTATTTTAGTTTTTGATAATTTTCCAATAGCAATATAGTTCCAAAATTCGATAGGGGATTTTATTTCCAGATTGTCTTGGATTTTTTTTATGTTCTGGGAAGTGTATTTAATTTTATATTCGCTGAAATATTTTTTTAATAACTCCACTCCTTTTTCGTAAGATTTTCGTTGCTCAGCTTTAATACTGTCTTTTATTTCTTCCTTAGCTTTTGATGTTTTTACAAATTCAAGCCACTCTGCTTTAGGAAGTTGTTTTTTTGAAGTAATAATTTCAACTTGATCCCCGTTGCGAAGTATTTGGTTGATTGGGACAATGTTGTAATTGACTTTCGCTCCGATGCAAGTGTTTCCTAAATGGGAATGAAGCTCATAAGCAAAGTCTAAAATGGTTGATCCGGCAGGAAGTACTTTCATATCTCCTTTTGGAGTAAATATGATTACTTCCTTTAAATCTAAATTGAGTTTAATCTCACTGAGAAAGTCTAAAGCATTCGTGTCTTCACTTTTAAGAATATCTCTGATTTTACCCAACCAATCTTCAACGCGGTTTTCATATTCTTTTGGAGTTTTATTTTCTTCTTTGTATTTGTAGTGTGCGGCAAATCCCTTTTCGGCAATTTCATCCATGCGTTTAGAACGAATTTGAACTTCAACCCACTTCCCATTATTGCTCATCGCAGTTACATGCAACGCTTGATAACCATTAGGTTTTGGAGTTGTGAGAAAATTTCGCTCCCGGGAAGAATTTGTTTTGTATAAATTGGTGACAATCGTATATATAGCCCAACAAATAGGTTTTTCTTCTTCAATATCACTGTCAAAAACAAATCTAACAGCAAAAATATCATAGATATCTTCAAAATCTATTTTTTTTCTTTTCATCTTTTGATAAATAGAAAAAATAGATTTAGTACGACTGGAAATTTCTGCATTAATTCCCTTTTCAATTAATTTTTCTTTTATAGGTCTGACAAAATCTTCAATGAGTGTTTTTCGTTCAGCTTCACTCTTTTTTAATTTTCCCGCGATAGTGTTATATGCAATTGGGTCAGTGTATTGCATCGCAAAATCTTCCAATTCACTTTTGATGCTGTATAACCCTAAACGATGAGCAATGGGTGCATAAAAATAAGCTGTTTCCGAAGCAATTTTCCATTGTTTTTCAAGGGGCATCGCATCCAATGTCCTCATATTATGCAAGCGATCAGCAAGTTTGATTAAGATAACCCGGACATCTTCCGACATCGATAAAAAGATTTTTTTAAAATTCTCTGCTTGAATAGAGATATCTTCATCATTCATCACAATATCATCAATCTTAGTTAACCCGTCAATGATGATAGAAACCTTTTCTCCAAAAATATCACGAATGTCATCTAATGTATAGTCAGTATCTTCAACAACATCATGAAGCAAAGCACAAATGACAGATGTAGTTCCTAAATTAATCTCTTTCGAAACAATTTTTGCAACTGCCAAAGGATGATAAATGTAAGGCTCTCCTGTTTTACGCCTCATATCCTTGTGCGCATTAACCGCCAAAACAAACGCTTTTCGAATACTTTGTCGCTGTGTTTTGTTGGTTTTATCATACATAGAAGACAATAAGTCTTTGTACTTATTTAATATGTTTATTTTCTCAATGGCTGCATCAGGGATATAATTTGTGAGACCGTCTGACATAATTAATTTGTTGAAGTTTGAAATTTATGAGAATATAGTTTCTTAAGGTTTTTTGATTAATTTTTTAACTACAATTTTTTCTTTTTGATTAATTTTGATAAAATAACACCCTGCGGCATAATGTTGAATATTGAGTTGATGAATGCCCGATGATAAAATATATTTATCAATAAGTTTTCCGGAAAAATCGTAAATTTCAATCGGAATAGAGTATTCATTTGTTTCTAAAGTAAGAAAGACATTGTCTGATGCGGGATTAGGAAATAATGTAATGTTGGATTCCCTAAAAGAAATATTTTCGGTTCCTATGGTTTCCAATGCGAGTAAAACGGCATCATAAGCACTTACTTTTCCGTAACCGAATCTTTCTTCTCCTTGCTGTGCCGTGTATTGATCCTGATAGGCGGTTTCGGTAATGATTTCTTTAATTTGTCGGGGAGAGAGCCATGGGTTGGCTTCAAGAATTAAGGCAACAACTCCTGCTACAAAAGGGGAAGACATGGAAGTTCCGGATAAAGGAACATATTGGTAATCTCGACCATTAAAAGAAACCGTAGCCCAAGGATTTGCCGTTTCATGAGTTGTGAAACTTGAAATGGCTGAAATGATATTGCTCCCCGGGGCTGAAATTTCCGGTTTCATGCGTCCGTCAATTATTGGTCCGAAACTTGAAAAGTAAGAAATATTACTACCAGTCCAATTGTTTCCGGAATTGTATGTACCAGAACTATGTGCAGCTACCGTGATAACACAATCAGTTCCGCCCGGCGCACTTACTCCATAACCGGGATCTCCTACTTGCCAACCCGATAAGGGAGCCGCAAACGCACTTCCCCAATTACCAACCCGACTCGTGAGTTCAACAACATTCCATCCGTGAACGTGTCCACTATCCGCATGAACCAATAAGGCGAATTTATAATTGCCGATTGTTGGTTTTTTAATATGTAAGAATACTTTAGGTCTCATATTATAAGGATTTCTCTCTTCTATGGAAACTCGATAAGTTATAGTGTCAATGTCGTTGGTAAGAAAAAAAGTATCCGTATTAGAATCTCCGTTTTGTGTATTAAATACGCGTGAAAAAGCAATTGGCTGATAATTTGAGTTTAATACTGTAAAAGAAAAAGTAAATGGACTATTCGGAGAACTTGTCATACTGATACATTGTCCCCATACATTATCTTGTCCGTAGTCGTCAAATAAAATTTGAGTTTTCAGAGTATCGTTATTTTGACTAAAATCTTTGTCAATATGGAAATTGACATCCCCATTATTTCCTGCACTTGAAACAAAAACAACCCCTCTATCGGAGAAATATTCCATAACTTCACTTAATGGCCCGGTTCCATCAGAATTATCCATATAATACAACCCCCAACTCATATTCACAACCAAACGCATATCTTCTTCCTCTGCGACTTGATACATCCAACTGAAAGCATCCATAACAGCCGCTTCATCTACCAAGAAAGTGGCAAAAAGAAAATTAGCATCATACGCAACCCCCCGATATATTGTTCCACTACCACTGCCACCCGCTATTGAAGCAACATGATTCCCATGATAATGATATTCATAGACATTGAACGTATCACACTGAGCATTCAAGAGGTCTTGCATTCCTGAAATTTCTGTTCCGTATGTAAACCCTGTCGGTGGAGGACCACTGTTTCGAAATTGATCCCAAGCACGTAATATTCTTGTACTGACTAGATTTGTATCGTAAAACGAAGGATGCGTGTAATCAAATCCCCAGTCCGTTATTCCTATGAGTACATTCTTTCCGGAATAACCTTGTTCCATTCCCAACCCTGCCCAAACTTTATCTACATTTCCATTTTTAACAGCTTTATTAAGCAAAGGTTTTATTTTGGCAGCAGGCGTCAATGTTTCAATACCTTTGAAAGAACGAAATTTTTCAATGGAAGAGTCTGGAATCCAGACAGAAATAATTTTTCCCGCTTGAGAACGAATCTCACCTCCCTCTTTTTGAAACAACGAAACGTTAAATTCTTCATTAATTTTAATTAAAAATGATTTTTTCTCCTCAGATTGAGCCCATAGAGAAGAAGATAAAAACAGGGGCAATGCAAGGAAAAATATGAGTAATCGTTTTTTCATGGGTTATTCTTTTACCGTCAAATTCAAAATGTCTATAAAATTACTGATTTGAGGGTTTTTATTTTGTAAAAACTCTATTTTATCTTTGGTGTCATATATGATTTTCTTTGACTCCATTTGGGTGTCAATTACCACAGTGATATCGTCAATTTTAGGATCAAAGTTATTTCGGAAATAAGCTAAAACGTCTCTCTTCTTGGATTCAAAATGTTCCGATTGAATATTGTTTTTGACTTTTGTGATTAAAATATTGTCTTTAAAAATAGGAGTTTGATCTTTAAGAGGAAATAAAATGGTGGGAACTTTTGCAAAAATTAAATCCAACATAATATTCCAATGTTCTGCTAGTTTAGCCTCATTTTCAATACCTTCATTATTTTCTGTTGTAAGGTCAGGAAGACTTTCCTTTTCGAAATCAAGAGTAATAATTTTCTCCTCCGTTGATAGCGATGTTGGAGTCTCATTATTTTCTGTTATAGGAGCATTTATTACTTTTGTATCATAAAGTTTCTCTTCTACGTTGGAAGGAATAGGACTTTCAACAGATTTGTCTTGGGGAGTTTCTGGTTGTACATCTTCCTTATTGGAATCAATTTTTACCTCTTCTTGCTTAACAGAAGTCGTCGGTGTTGGAGGATCTGAGATAACATTTTTTATAGAAACAGTTTGTTTGGCTGAAATGGATTGAGGCACAACGAATCCGGTTTGAGCCAACTGAGGTTTGCCTACCCCAATATTGGGTGTAATTCCCGGTGAAGGCTGGGTTCCGTTATTTTCTCTCCCGTGATTGCCTGACTACAGCACGTAAAGTGTGTATGTAATTGGCATTGATTTGCAAAAGACAAATTTCAACCGATAATCTTTTGTTGTTCGATAGCTTATAATTAAAATCGCAATTGTTGGTTAATTCTAAAGCACGCAATAGCAACATTGAATCTATTTTCTT
>CAZWCI010000049.1:9788-11459 GCA_964632815.1 uncultured Lentimicrobiaceae bacterium
GTAATTCTTTTAAAATCATATACTTGACATCGAGATAAAATAGTGGGAAGAATTTTATGTTTTTCTGTTGTAGCTAAAATGAATTTAACGTATGATGGTGGTTCTTCCAGTGTTTTAAGAAATGCATTGAAAGCACTCGACGACAACATGTGGATTTCATCGATGATATACACTTTATACTTAGCTCCCTGAGGATTGATTCTCACTTGTTCTACCAATGAACGAATATCATCCACAGAATTATTCGAAGCTGCATCCAATTCATAGACATTGAAAGAGGCAGACTCATTGAAAGATTTACAGGACTTACATTCATTACAAGGTTCAAAATCTTCAGTTAAATGCTCACAATTTAGTGCTTTTGCCAAAATACGCGCACAAGTAGTTTTCCCCACACCCCTCGGACCACAAAATAAAAATGCCTGCGCAATTTGATTGTTTTTAATTGCATTTTTTAAAGTAGAAGAAATGGCATCTTGCCCTACAACCGACTTGAAAGTTGTGGGGCGATATTTACGAGCCGATACAATAAAATTATCCATATAATTCTTGTAAATCCAGATTGATTAATATTAATAGAAAATAAGAAAAAAACATTTTTCCCTTTGCAAAGATACATGATTATTTTTATTTTCTTATGACATTTTTCATCTTCATAAAATTTTATTTCTATATGATTATGCTTTTTTTATTTATGAATAATAAAAAAATGAGAATTAATATAAATAGTAATTAAAATAATAAAAAATAGTACATTTGCATCGGTTTATTTTTAAAAAATATTATTTGTAATTAATTGATTATTATATAAATATATTAACTTATGTACCCAATCGTAAAACACCCGATTCTTGATATTCCGAAATCGGAAATTGTTGTGTTTGAATTTAATGGAAAAAAAATAACTGGTCAAAAAGGTTATACAATTGCAGCGGCACTCCATCAAGCAGGATATCCCGTCCACAGCCATAGTCTTGTCGGTCGTGAAAGAAGTTTAGAATGCGGAATAGGTAAGTGCGGAGCATGTGAAATGTTGGTTGATGGTAAAATTAGGAGAATTTGTATTACAAAAGTTGATGACGTTAAAAAAGTGGAAGAAATTCCTCATGATTATCTTCCGAATGAGATTATGCCGGATAGAGATGAAGCAACTAAGATTTACAAAACTCAAGTAGCTATTATCGGAGCAGGTCCTGCCGGTTTGGCATGCCGTGAAGAATTGAATAAAAAAGGAATTTCCAATATCGTGTTGGATAATAATGATCGGATCGGAGGTCAATTTAATATGCAAACCCACCAGTTTTTCTTTTTTGAAAAAGAAAAATTGTACGGAGGAATGAGAGGCTTTGATATTGCAAAAACACTTGCCGGAGAAAATCATTCAGGCATTTTCCTGAATTCTGTGGTATGGGACATTCTTGAGGGAAATAGAATTGCAGTGAAAGAGATGACAAAGGGAGCGATCTATTTTGTAGACGCCCAATATTTAGTAGTGGCAACCGGAGCAATTCCTTTTATGCCGGTGTTTGAAAATGATGACCTTCCGGGCGTCTATACTGCTGCAGTAGTTCAAAAAATGATGAATGTGGAACATACGCTCCTCGGTAAGAAAATTTTATCTATCGGGGCCGGAAATATCGGATACTTAACTTCTTATCAGGCGATGCAGGC
>CAZWCI010000050.1:0-3480 GCA_964632815.1 uncultured Lentimicrobiaceae bacterium
CCGGGTAATCCAAAAATGAAATGTGCTCCGGTGTGAATTCCGCGCGCCGCTGTGAGCTTAATGGTTTCTACTGCCTGTTCAAAAGAGTGTCCCCGGTTAATTCTTTTCAATGTGTGGTTATTACAAGACTCAACGCCATATTCAATAGACACAAATAGTTGTTCCGACAATTTAGTGAAATAATTTAATTTTTCTTCGTCAATACAATCCGGCCGCGTGCCAATAACCAATC
Organism: uncultured Lentimicrobiaceae bacterium; assembly: GCA_964632815.1. Taxonomy (GTDB): domain Bacteria; phylum Bacteroidota; class Bacteroidia; order Bacteroidales; family WCHB1-69; genus DUOL01. Next base: position 233 of record CAZWCI010000050.1, read on the forward strand.
CTTTTATGAGAGGGTTCTCAAGTGCCGGACGATAAATCTCCTTAAGCTGATCTATAGGTGCATAAGTGTTTGAGTATGCTTGAAAATAAGCTAAATATTGTTCTGCTCTTCGATAACGATTCCGATGAAAATCAATTCCTTCTTCCAATTGTTGTGCGATGCTTTTTTCCGGCTGGCAATAGGAAGGGTTAAAGGCATCATTCAAACAATAAGTACAACCCCCTGTGCCTACACTGCCATCTCGATTCGGACAAGTAAATCCGGCATCCAAAGTCAACTTCTGAATTCTTCCTCCAAATCTGTTGTGCAAAAATCTTTTGTACGAGTTAAACCGCCGATCATCTCCCCAAATATATTTCATGGGTCAAAATAATATTTGTTGTTATACAATTTTAAAAGTTGCAAAAATACAATTTAATATTATCTGTTCTTCATGATTATAATTATCAACATATAAGATAATACTGAAAATTATACTATTTTTGCATGTTTTTTTAATATTAATATATATTGTACTCTTACTGATATGAATCGTAAAATCTTAGTAATCTACACCGGAGGAACTATCGGAATGATGAAGAATCCTGAGTCAGGGGCACTTGAAGCATTTAAATTTGAAGATATATATACGCATCTTCCAATGCTTAAACTGATTGAAGCGGATGTGGAATTTGTGGAGATGTTACCCCTAATAGATTCGGCTGATACCAATCCTTTTTTTTGGATTCGTCTTGCCACAATGATTAAGGAATATTATGATTATTATGATGGATTTGTAATTTTACATGGTACTGATACAATGTCTTATACGGCTTCAGCACTTAGTTTTTTGTTGGAAAACCTTGCGAAACCTGTTATCCTCACCGGATCTCAGTTACCATTGGGCGTTATGAGAACGGACGGGCGAGAGAATATATTAAATTCTATTGAAATCGCTGCCGATTATAAAAATGGAAAACCTTGTGTTCCTGAAGTGTGTATCTATTTTGAGAATGCATTATATAGAGGGAATAGAACTTATAAAGATAATGCGGAATTTTTTAATGCATTTACCTCTTCCAATTATCCGAAATTAGCTGAAATTGGGGTGGCAATAAAATATAATACTCCTTATATACATGTTTTTCCCGAAGAACCGATTCCCGATTTGATACTTCGTACAAAGATGGATGATAATGTGGCTATTTTAAAACTCTATCCGGGAATTACCGAAAAAGCAATTGCGAGAATCCTTTCTGTTCCTGATTTACGCGCCGTAATTATGGAAACTTATGGTTCCGGTAACGCACCAAGTAATCAGAGATTTATTTCATTATTAAAATCTGCGATTGATAAAGGAATAATAATAGTAAGTGTAACTCAATGTAAAGGAGGAGGAGCGGTGGAAATCGGAAAATACGCCACAAGTTTGGAATTAGGAAAAATAGGGGTAATCAGTGCTTATGACATGACATTGGAAGCGGCACTGACAAAATTGATGTATCTTTTGGGGCAAGGTTTGGATAATGAAGAGGTGAACAGGTGGATGCAAATTTCATTAAGAGGTGAAATTACCAATCCAATTCGTTAGGGAATAACTTATTGAATGATTCTTATTTGAAAAAAATAAAAAAAAATAAAAAAAAATAAAGTTTGATTTTGAATTTTTTGTAATTTAGCGGCCGCAAAATATGTTGGAGAGATGGCCGAGTGGTCGAAGGCGCACGCCTGGAAAGTGTGTAAACGCCGAAAGCGTTTCAAGGGTTCGAATCCCTTTCTCTCCGCTCTTTGAATAGGATATAATAAGTTGACTTTTAATAATATATAAAAAAAAGAAACAAAAATTAATTTAAAACAAATAAAGGATTTTATGAAAAAATTGATTGCTTTATTCACCGTAGCAGGTTTTTTAACCTTCGGTATGGCAAATGTATCATTTGCACAAAATAATGAAAATAATGCCAACGCTACCGCTACCGAAGAGGTGGCGACTGAAGAGGCTGCAACCGTTGAAACTGCCCAATTGGTCGAAGATGAAGACGAAGTGGCGGAACAATCTTTGCACTATGTGTTGAAAGATAAATTTATTCAGGGGGGGGCAATATGGATGACTCCAATTTTGATTTGCCTTGTGTTAGGTTTAGCATTGGTAATTGAACGTATTTTTTATTTGAACTTGGCTAGCGTTAATTCTAAAAAATTACTAGGGAAAATTGAAGAAGCTATTAAAACCGGCGGTATTGAAAAAGCAAAACAACTTTGTAGAGATACCAAAGGACCTTTGGCCGGAGTTTTCTATCAAGGATTGGATCGTTCTGAAGAAGGCCTTGATGCAGTTGAGAAAGCTTTAGTTTCTTATGGAGGTGTTCAAATGAGCAAGCTTGAAAGTAATTTGGGATGGATATCCCTTTTCCTTGCGCTGTCTCCAATGTTGGGGTTTGCCGGTACTGTTGTTGGAATGGTTCAAGCATTTGACGATATCGAAAAAGCAGGTGATATTTCTCCGACGATTGTTGCCGGAGGTATGAAAGTAGCCTTGTTAACTACTGTTTTCGGCCTTTTCTCCGCAATGATTCTCCAAGTTTTTTATAATTATATTCTTTCTAAAATAGATACGATTGTGAATGATATGGAAGATGCTACCATCACATTTATGGATATCCTTATTAGAAATAAATAATTCGATAATACAATATGAAAAAGATAATCAATATAATAATCTTTACGGTCGCCGGTCTTGCTTGTCTTTTAGCCTTGATTTTTGTCGGTGTTTATCAAGACGATAAGGCTATTTTTGATGAGGTGAGTTTGGTAAGAGAGAGAACTCCACAAGCTGTGGATGATTTGCTCACCGTAACCCATGAAACCCTACCTCAATATATTGCAACATATCAGGAAGTTGCTTCGAAAGAGGCAGTAGCATTGAAAGAAAAACAATTGCCCAAAGATATTTTGTATACTTATATTTCCAATTTAAAAGAGATTACAGCAGAATCTTTCCCGGAATTTAAAAGTAATTTTCCACATTATGCCGATGTGCTCTTTGCCAAAAGTGACCAAAAACAAAAATATGTTGACGGCTTTAATAAAGTAAATAGTTTTAAAGAATTATCTGCTTATATCAATAAACTTACAGATGAGTATACGCCCATTAAACAAGCTTATTTAAAAGATAAAGAATATCTTAAAGCATTAAATGCAGTTGTGGGCAGAGCCCAAATTATTACGGAAACCGTATCCCAAAACAAACAAATTTCTCAAATTGAAGA
>CAZWCI010000050.1:3580-7671 GCA_964632815.1 uncultured Lentimicrobiaceae bacterium
AAGATAAGGAAATTGTGGATATTAATAAGCGGAATGTTCTTAACGTTGTTGTGAATTTTAATGATGCAGTCTGGGTGAATGGGGAAGAACTTCTTTTAGCTCAACTCAAAGATAAAGCTCTTGATTTTTTGGAAAACCCCAATAATTTACCTACTCTACCGGAAAAAGAACCTGTTCAAATAAATAATATGGGCGAGTATCCGGTCTCTAAAGGAGTTATCTCTCTTACCAATGACCAAAGTACCTCCTACAATATGTATGTCCAAGTTCAAAATGAATTGGAAAAAGCAGTCAATGAGCTACGCGATAAAGTAGCTATCAATTATTTTGGAAAAAAATTCGATAATCTCGATACATCAGCCCGCAAATCAATTCAAAAAGCAGTGCCGATGAATATTTCCGAAGCTCCACCAATGGATTACAGTCAAACACAATAATATTATGGGACGTTATAGAAAAGGTGAAAAAAAAGATGTTCCGGAAATTAATACCGGTTCGATGTCAGACATTATTTTTATGTTCTTATTCTTTTTTATGGTGATTACCAATATGAGAGAAGCAACCTTGAAAGTCCAGTTTTCTCCCCCAAAAGCATCAGAAGTGCAAAAATTGGAAAAAAAATCTCTGGTGGCTAATATTTATATTGGGGCTCCGATTGGGAAAAATGAGAATACATTACCTCCCGGAAAAGTGTCTGTTCAGTTAAATGACCAAACTATCAAAGCAGAAGATCTTGTTAATGATGTGAAAGATTTTATAGGTACTGAAAGAGAATCAAGATCCGAAGCCGATAAAACAAAGTTGACATTTTCTCTTAAAGTGGATAAGGATGTGCAAATGAGGTACGTTAATACCATTAAACAAGAATTACGTAACAATAACGCCTTGAAAATAAATTATGCCACGGGAAAAAGATCTGAAATGAGCAATCAATAAAATGAATTGCAAGCATTATTTTTTTAATAAAAAGTGGCGACATTAGTCGCCCTTTTTGGTAAAATAAAACTACCTTTGAAAACTGAATTGATGTTATAAAAGATTTGAAATATTGATAATTAGAAAGACAAAATACAGCCATGATTAAATCAATGACCGGCTTCGGGAAAACCTCTGTAATTGCAGAAAATAAATCCATTATTGTTGAAATTAGAACGCTTAACAGCAAACAGTTGGAACTTAATACAAGAATATCGCCGCTCTTTCGCGATAAAGAACATGAAGTCCGTTCATTGGTTGCCACTGAGTTAGAGCGTGGAAAAATTGATTTGGCCATATACCTTGAAAAAAATATGACTGCCGCTCCTGAAGTAAATCCGGAATTGGCAAAAGCTTATTATGACTCTTTTTTGAATTTATCTTCATCTTTGGGAAATATAATTCCTACAGATATTTTTGCCCATGTGCTGCGTATGCCCGATGTGCTCGTGGCTCCGAAAGAAGAGTTGTCAGACGAACTTTGGTCTTTAGTTAACGAATCCATTATCGAAACTTGTCGTAAAGTTAATATTTTTAGAGCACAAGAAGGGACTTTTCTAGCTTCCGATTTACAGAAGAGAATTAAACTTATAGAAAGTATGCTCGAAGAGATAACTCCCTTTGAATCTGCACGAATTGAAAGACAAAAACAAAAAATTCAGAATGCTTTGAGTGAATTATCTCCTTCTATTAATCCGGATCCGAATCGATTGGAACAAGAGATGATCTATTATTTGGAAAAATTAGATATTACGGAAGAAAAAGTGAGACTCCGTAAACATTGTCAGTTTTTCATGGAAACATTAGAAGATAATACGTCAAATGGAAAGAAATTGGGATTTATTGTTCAAGAGTGTGGCCGAGAAGTGAATACAATCGGCTCTAAATGCAATGATTTTAATATTCAACAAATTGTGGTCAGAATGAAAGATGAAGTTGAAAAAATAAAAGAACAATTGTTTAATATTCTTTAATGATTGCATTCTGATAGTTAAATTAAATACGAAATAAAATAAATAAAATGAGTAATATTGTATCTTTAGTGGGAAGACCAAATGTGGGAAAATCAACCTTTTTTAATAGATTGGTTCAAAGCCGAGAAGCAATTGTAGATGCTACTGCAGGCGTTACCCGAGATCGAAATTATGGAAAAGCCGATTGGGCAGGATATGATTTTTCAGTCATTGATACAGGTGGATATGTTGTTGGTTCAGAGGATGTTTTTGAATCAGAAATTCGAAAACAAGTTATGTTGGCGATTGATGAATCTGATGTTATCATCTTTATGGTTGATGGGCGTGAAGGTCTTACATCTTTTGATATTGAGATTGCCCAATTGCTTCGTCGCTCCCAAAAACCGTTCTACTTAGCTGTTAATAAAATTGATAGTCCGTCGAATTATCTGGATTATACCGAATTTTACGCATTGGGTATTGAAGCTATTTATCCAATTTCCGCAGTTTCGGGCAGTGGCTCCGGTGAGTTATTGGATGAAGTTGTGAAAAATTTCAATCGTGATGTAGAGGAAGATTATTTGGATGAATTACCTAAAATAACCATTGTGGGAAAACCAAATGTGGGAAAATCATCCTTAATAAATACTTTTTTGGGTTATGAACGCCATATTGTTACCCCGGTAGCCGGTACTACTCGTGATGCAATATATACTCGTTATACAGGATTCGGTTTTGATTTTTATCTCGTTGATACTGCCGGACTTCGTAAAAAGGGAAAAGTGGAAGAAGATTTAGAGTTTTATTCGGTAATGCGTTCCGTGAGAGCAATTGAAAAAAGTGATGTGTGTGTCATAATGGCGGATGCATCGCAAGGATTCGATGCTCAAGATTTGAACATATTTAGTCTTGCTGCCCGAAATCGTAAAGGCGTTGTGGTAGTCCTTAATAAATGGGATCTGGTAGAAAAAGACAATAAAACACATAAAGAATATGAAGAGTTTGTGAAGAAGAGATTGGCCCCTTTTGCCGATGTGCCCATTATCTTTACGTCAGTGCTTAATAAACAAAGAATATATAAAGTATTGGAAACCGCAATACGCGTTTGTAAAAATAAAGATAGAAGAGTTTCTACTTCAGAACTCAATGATGTTTTGTTGCCAATTATTAAACAGAGTCCTCCTCCTGTAAATAAGGATAAAGTTGTGAGAATTAAGTATGTTACTCAATTACCCACTCCTTTTCCGGCTTTTGCATTTTTTTGCAATCTGCCTCAATATGTAAAAGAGAATTATAAACGATTCTTAGAAAATCAAATTCGTGCTGCTTGGGACTTTGAAGGGGTTCCTCTCGAAATTTATTTTAGGAAAAAATCATAATTTTGACTTTTATCGCTATGAAAAATTTTATAAAACAACTCAATATTGTACCCTCATGGTTCATTTTTCTGTTGGATGTGCTGAGTGTGTTTATTTCTTCTTTATTGGCAGTGATTTTACGCGATAATTTCCAATTCCTTTCCCAAACGCATTTCAGCTTTTCTCACTATTTTCTTATTGCTTCGATGATTGTATTGGTGCGGATTTTTATTTTTTATCTCTTTAAAACCAATCAAATCGTAGTCAGATATACGAATACCAAAGATATTGCAAAGATTTTTTGGTGCTGTTTGTCCGGAACGGGACTCCTAATGCTCATTAATGTGATCTTTTTCGTTTCAAAAGGAGCATTTCTTATCCCAACATCCATCGTTATTATGGAGTTTTTTATTTCTACTTTTGCGATGGTTTTCTATCGATTGGCATTCAAACTTATTTTTTTGGAAACTGTTAATCCGGCGAAACTTAAAAAGAATATTGTCATTTTTGGAGCCGGAGAAGCTGGAATTACTACGAAAAGAGCTTTAGATAGAGATACGGGAAGTAAGTATAATGTATTGGCATTTCTTGATGATGCACCTTCCAAAATTGGTAAAAAATTAGAGAGTGTACCTGTATTCTCTTCGGCAGATCTTTCTAAATATCTGTCTAAAAATGATATTTCTTTCTTAATTATTGCTATTCAACAACTTCCAGCTTCGAAGAAAAATGAAATTACCGAAATTGCGCTGCAATATCATGTTAAAGTCCTAATCGTTCCTCCTGTCAGTCGTTGGATTAACGG
>CAZWCI010000050.1:7771-9225 GCA_964632815.1 uncultured Lentimicrobiaceae bacterium
TTGATTAATGAATGTATGGCTCATCCTCGTCCTGATAATATTAAGGTTCACATTGTCAATATTTGCGATGAAACGAAGATGGAAGAACTTTTTGAAACTTATAGGCCCAATTTGATTTACCATGCTGCCGCTTATAAACATGTTCCTTTGATGGAAGAAAATGTGAATGCCGCTATTAAAACCAATGTAAAAGGAACTAAGTTGTTGGCTGACTTAGCCGTAAAATATGAAGTAACTAAATTTGTGATGGTGTCAACAGATAAAGCCGTGAATCCGACTAATGTGATGGGGGCATCCAAAAGAATTGCCGAAATTTATGTTCAGTCTTTTAATTTTTATCAGAATAATACAAAATTTATTACCACTCGTTTTGGAAATGTTTTAGACTCAAACGGTTCTGTGATTCCGATTTTTAGAAGACAAATTGAGAACGGAGGACCTATTGCCGTGACACATAAAGACATTACTCGTTATTTTATGACCATTTCCGAAGCTTGCCAATTGGTTATTAATGCAGGGGCTATGGGAAACGGCGGTGAGATTTTTGTTTTCGATATGGGTAAGTCAGTTAAAATTTACGATTTAGCTAAAAAAATGGTCCAACTTTCCGGCCTTACTTTAGGAAAGGATATTAATATAGAATTCTCGGGTTTGCGTCCCGGTGAAAAATTATACGAGGAATTACTCGCTAATCAAGAGAATACAATACAATCCGGACATGAAAAAATATTGGTTGCTCAAGTGAGAACATATTCGTATGAAGAAGTTGCCAAAGAAATTCAAGAACTTATCGCACTTCAAAATGATTCGCCTTTTGTTATCGTTAAGAAAATGAAAAAGATTGTTCCTGAATATAAGAGCCAAAATTCTGTTTTTGAGACTCTTAATGATTAAAAATTTATATTGTTTATTAATTTTATAAGTATAAAAATGAAAGCTATTTTTAAAACTCGACCTAAATTAGATGCCAAATTGTTGATAAAGGAGTATGGCTTTGTATTGATCGGTACTTTTTTAATGGCTGTAGGTTTGGTTGTATTTATTTCTCCCCTGAAGTTAGCGCCGGGAGGAGTCTATGGAATAGCCATCATTTTACACCATACTTTTGGCTTTCCTATAGGAATTACAGGAATATCGCTGGATATTCCGTTGTTGATTATCGGAACACTATGGCTGGGGGGAAGATTTGGATTAAAAACAGTGGTTGGAATTGTTTCCCTCTCCGGTTTTATTTCATTAATGGAATTGCTTTATGGTTATAATCCTTTGATTCCAATTCCGGGAACAAATTTACCGGACCCTTCCGCGACATTTATTCTTTCCCTCTGCGGAGCAGTCCTTTTAGGCGTGGGATTAGGACTCATCTTTAAATCCAGAGCTACTTCCGGGGGAACGGATATTATTGCTACAATTTTAGGGAAATATTTAAAACATATCCCAATCGGAACGCTCCT
>CAZWCI010000050.1:9325-11393 GCA_964632815.1 uncultured Lentimicrobiaceae bacterium
TAGATAATGAACTGTTGACACTTTCACCGGAGGAGTCGAGACATTGTGTGAAAGCACTGCGACATAAAAACGGAGATTTGATTCAGGTTACGGATGGTTATGGTCATCTGGTTACGGGGGAAATTCTGGATGCGCATCTTCAAAAATGTCTGATTCGAATTATAGAACGCCATCTTAATCCGCAACGTTCTCTTTTTCTTCATATTGCAGTTGCTCCCACTAAAAATGTCGATAGAATGGAATGGCTTGTGGAAAAAGCAATTGAAATGGGCGTTGAAAAGATTTCATTTATTCAATGTGACCATTCTGAAAGAGTTCATGTTGATTTGAATAGAATGCATAGAATTGCTGTTTCTGCAATGAAACAATCTCAAACAACAAGAATTCCGGAAATGGAGCTGCTTAGTTTGCTTCAACTTCTTTCTCAATACGGAGAAGAAAATTGTGATAAATTAATTGCGTGGTGTGATGCGGATACTCAATCTCAATTGATTAACTATAAAATTAATACGGATAAAATTATACTTCTCATCGGACCCGAAGGTGATTTTAGTCGCAGGGAGATAGAAATTGCCTTTCAAAAAGGGTTTGAATCTGTTAAGTTGGGAAACAGAAGATTGCGTACCGAAACAGCAGCCCTATACGGATGTGCGGTTCTGGCGGCGAAAGAACTTAATGTGGAAAGAAAGAACAATCTATAGTCCTTTCGTACGATAAACTCCAATATTGTTTTTTTCTTATAATAATAATAATATATATAAAATTAAGGTATGGCAGACGACAAAAAGATTATCTTTTCAATGGTGAATGTAAGTAAAATATATCCACCTCAAAAACAAGTACTTAAAAATATTTATCTTTCGTTTTTTTATGGTGCTAAAATTGGAGTTCTTGGATTGAATGGATCCGGAAAATCTTCGCTGTTGAAAATTATTGCAGGAATTGACAAATCGTATCAAGGAGAGGTTGTTTTCTCTCCCGGCTACAGTGTCGGTTATTTACCTCAAGAACCGGAATTGGATGAACAGCTCACGGTTAAAGAGGTGGTAATGCAAGGAGTTCAAAAAGTAGCCGATATATTGGCCGAATATGAAGCCGTAAATCAGAAATTTGCGGAGCCGATGGAAGCTGATGAAATGGAAAAATTGATTGAACGACAAGGAGAATTAACCGATTTGATTGAACAATATGATGCATGGGAGCTTGATTCAAAATTGGAACGGGCTATGGATGCATTACGTTGTCCGGAAAGTGATACCCCAATAAAAGTATTGTCCGGTGGGGAAAGAAGACGCGTTGCCCTGTGTCGTCTTTTGTTGTCGGAACCCGATATTTTGCTCTTGGATGAGCCTACAAACCACTTGGATGCCGAATCGGTACAATGGCTTGAAATGCATCTTCATCAATATAAAGGCACCGTGATTGCCGTGACACACGATCGTTATTTTCTGGATAATGTAGCCGGGTGGATTTTGGAATTGGATCGCGGAGAAGGAATTCCGTGGCAAGGAAACTATTCTTCTTGGTTGGAACAAAAAGCCAATAGATTGGCCATGGAAGAAAAACAGGAGTCTAAACGAATGAAGACGCTGGAGCGAGAATTGGAATGGGTAAGAATGGCCCCCAAAGCCCGACATGCCAAATCAAAAGCGAGATTAAGTGCATACGACCGTTTGCTAAATGAAGATGTGAAAGAGAAAGAAGAAAAATTGCAAATCTTTATTCCCAATGGCCCTCGCTTAGGCAATACGGTTATTGAAGCCGTTAATGTTTCTAAAGCATACGGAGATAATTTACTGTTTGAGAATTTGAATTTTACGCTGCCGCCTAATGGCATTGTAGGCGTAATCGGCCCCAATGGTGCCGGTAAAACAACCCTGTTCAGATTGATTATGGGACTTGAACATCCCGATGCCGGGATTTTTAAAGTAGGAGAAACCGTTAAAATCGGCTATGTTGACCAGCAACATGCGGCCATTGATCCTGAAAAAAATGTATGGGAGGTGATTTCTGAAGGAAATGATCAGATTATGATGGGCGGAAGATTAATCAATACCCGTGCGTATGT
>CAZWCI010000051.1:0-2325 GCA_964632815.1 uncultured Lentimicrobiaceae bacterium
TTATGAATATGCCCGGGATTATGAACAGACCAATCATGAAGAAATTCAAGACGGAGAGGAATTAAATAAATTAGCTCATGAGATTGAACTCTATAAGCAAAAGCTTAATCCCGAAAGCTTTGCTGATAAAAACGAATTTATACAACAAGAAATAGATATTCAAGAAGATATTGAAACAGAGGATATTCCGGTAACTCAAAGTCCATTATCGTGCGAGGAATTATTTAAAAAAGGGTTTCAATTAAGTATTACCAGTGATTATCAACAAGCCATCGATATTTTTCAACAAATAAAATCCATGAATTGTCCTTGCACCTATTGGGAAGAAATTATGGAACTCCTCAAAGCCCGAGAGGAATTACTTAAAGAATAATGATTCCTGAAAAGACCTTCTCCACAGGTCCGGTCAATACAATTGATGAAAATTGATTTTCTCTTTTTTGAAAAGCAATATCAAAATTTCCCCCGCGGGCATACACTGCAACATGATGCATTCCATCAGGAAATTTCTGTAATTTAGCCCAAGCCAATGCAGTTGCCGTAACACCGGTTCCACATGACCATGTTTCCGCTTCAACCCCTCGTTCATACGTACGTACAAAAATTCCGTTTTGGTATACAGAGAAGAAATTAACATTTGTACCTCCGACGAATCGGACATCGTGACGAAGTTTTTTCCCTTCTTCAAGAACATTATATTGTAGAACATCTTCTACCGCAACGACGAAATGTGGAGACCCTGTATTCAAAAACAGACCATCCTCAAATTTTTCAATTTCAGAAACATCATGCATATCAAGTGAAATTTGCCAAAAGTGTCCATCAGAGGTGTTAATTATTTCGGCAGTATGTAGCCCGTCAAAAGCTTCAAATATTGCTTTTTTAGAAATAATTCCAAGAGAATTCGCAAAAGCGACCACACATCGACTTCCATTACCGCACAAAGATGCTTCATGACCGTCCGCATTAAAATAACGCATCCAAAAATGAGTACCGCTTGTTTTGGGCTTCTCCAATAAAATTAGTCCATCTGCTCCTATGCCCATATGTCGATCACAAAGTTTTGCAATCTCTTCGTGGGAAAGGGTTATAGGAATTCTATTGTCAATGAGAATAAAATCATTTCCTGCTCCGTGAAATTTAACAAAGTGGAGATCTTTATTCATTGGATATGCTAACTTCTGTCAATTTTTCAAACTTGATATTCGGTCTTAAACTATAAAACGATTCATTATATAGCAAATAATAATCGCCTTCGTAATTCACTATCGATACACGAGAAATGTCGACCCCTTTTAATTTCAACGTTTTATTTTTCAATTGATAGGTATGTCTGTTACGAATAGGAGAACTCCATTGTTGTACCATAAAAAAATCCTTCGCAGCTTTTACTGAGTCTTGTCCTTCCGAAATATACTGAACAGACATCCTTTGTTCAATTAAGAGAACATCGGTCACAATCTCCACTTCTTCTTTCTTTATTTGCACCTTTTCTTCCGGGAGCATAAATTCCACATCATCCTCAATCTCTTCCGACTCCATATCTGCTGAATTTTCAATAGACAAAGAATCCTCTTCTGTCAAAGAATCTGTCTCAACTAATTGTTCCATTATTCCTGAATCCTCGACAACAACATTTTCTGCCGATTGGAGAGGGTCATCCGAATAGGTATGATTTTTTTGGAGAGGTCGATATAATTTATCAATAGTTGAAGAAAAATGAATTTTTTCATTAAAAATATATTTATCCATAAAATAAGTAGAAATTCCCAAGACAAAACCCAGCAAAATACCGATTACAAAAAAGAACCATTTTTGGGATTTATCATGATTTTCTAAAGAAGGAACTGTGTTTTCCATTGTACATATATGAATATGCAAATTTATAAAATAATATGGTATTATATTCTATTTTCTAAAAAAAATTAATAAAGTTAAAATTCTGTAAATTAGCCCTGTTAACAGGATGAAACTTCTATCTTTCGGAAATCAAAACTGCCCGACAAGGAGAGGCTTCAAGAGGTGAAATTTTCAATGGAAAAGCAGCCAATGTATATTGACCTTCCGGAACAATAGAGAGATCGATACTTTCCAATAGAACAACTTCATTGCCCAACAGTATCCTATGTATTTCCGTAAGAGTTTCAGTCGTACCAATGGTTTGAAGTTCAGTCCCCACCAATAGCATTTTTCGATTACATATCAATTGTGCGATTTCCGGAGTAACCAATGCATTTCCTTTGATTAACAATCTTTTACACTCTTGAGGAACTTTTCGGATAAAAGCATCTTTTTCGATAATTTCTATAAACTCAACGACCCATG
>CAZWCI010000051.1:2425-11276 GCA_964632815.1 uncultured Lentimicrobiaceae bacterium
TTGAGCATTATGAAATACATCATTATCGGTGGCGTAGCAGGCGGGGCAACGACAGCAGCCCGAATTCGAAGAAACGACGAATCCGCAGAAATTATCTTGTTGGAAAGAGGAAAATACATCTCTTATGCAAATTGTGGTTTGCCATACTATATCGGAGATGTAATCCATGAACGAGATAGATTGTTTGTACAAACTCCCACTTCATTCGGACTTCGATTTAATGTTGATGTTCGCGTAGAACATGAAGTTATTGATATTATTCCTGCTGAAAAGAAAATCGTTATACGTCGCAATGATGGAAGCGATTATACAGAATCATACGATAAATTGGTACTCTCCCCCGGTGCATACCCTTTCATTCCTCCTTTACAAGGAGTAGAAACTCCGGGAATTTTCACGCTTCGTAATGTAGATGATGCAGACAAGATTAAACATTTTGCTACCAGCAACTCCATCCGCCGTGCAGTCGTAATCGGCGCCGGATTTATTGGTCTTGAAATGGCTGAAAATCTTCACCATCTCGGAGCAATGGTTTCTATCGTAGAGATGACCCCTCAAGTGATGAATCCTATCGACTTTTCAATGGCCTCCATTGTCCATCAACATTTGATGCAAAAGAGTATTAATCTCTATTTGGGAGAAACAGTAGAAGCATTTACTAAAAAGGACGAAGGAATTGAAGTTCGTTTTAAGAGTGGCAAAACCATGGATGCCGATTTGGTGATTATGTCTATAGGAGTAAAACCTGAAACTACATTGGCTAAAAAGGCGGGTCTTAAACTTGGTGAAACCGGAGGCATTTGGGTAAATGAATATATGCAAACTTCTGACGAACATATTTACGCAGTCGGCGATGCCGTTGAATTTCCACATCCGGTTACGGGAAAACCTTGGTTGAACTATTTGGCAGGACCAGCAAACAGACAAGGAAGAATCGCAGCCGACAACCTTGTTTTCGGCAATTCGATTCGATATGAAGGTGCTATCGGAACAGCCATTGCCAAGATTTTTGACATTACGGTGGCCTCTACAGGACTGCCAGCAAAAATGCTAAAAAAGATGGGAATTGACTATATCAGTTCCACCACCCATTCCGGCTCCCATGCAGGATACTATCCCGGCTCGATGCTGATGTCTATTAAAATTACCTTTGCCCCTAAAACGGGAAAATTGTTCGGTGCCCAAATCGTTGGCTACGAAGGCGTAGACAAACGAGTTGATCAAATTGCACTCATCATTAAAAACGGAGGAACAATTGCAGACCTCATCCAAGTGGAGCACGCCTATGCACCACCCTATTCATCTGCCAAAGATCCCATCGCCATGGCCGGTTATGTTGCCCAAAATATTCTTACAGGAAAAATGAAACCCGCATATTGGAGAGAGATTCTAAATGACACCTCATCTTCATATACAATTATCGATGTAAGGACAGAAATGGAAAATAGATTGGGTGCTATTCCCAATGCCATTAATATTCCGGTCGATAGTCTTAGAGACAGACTCAATGAAATTCCCCGCGATAAACCGATTATTGTCTATTGTGCCGTCGGATTAAGAGGATACCTCGCCTCTAGAATTCTCATGCAAAACGGATTCGAACAAGTGCGAAACCTTTCTGGAGGATATAAAACTTATAGTAATGCTACTGCTCCAATTGAATTGTGTGAAACTGGATGCACTCCTATTTTTCAAATTAAACATGAAGATGATCAAGAAATAAAAGACAAAAAAGAGATGAAAACTATAAATGTAGATGCTTGCGGAATTCAATGTCCGGGACCGATTTTAAAATTAAAACAAAGCATTGATTCTATTGAAGAGGGAGACCAAGTGGAAATTACGGCCACTGACCCGGGGTTCTTGAGAGACGCCGGTGCTTGGTGTGACTCCACTGGTAATAAATTGATTCAAAAAAAGGAAGATGCAGGCAAATTTATCGTTGTCGTGCAAAAAGGAGAACCTAAATCATGCAAAAACATCACAACCTGCGATGGCAAAGCTAAAACCCTTATCCTTTTTAGTGATGACCTTGACAAAGCATTGGCAACCTTCGTATTAGCTAATGGCGCTGCCGCAACCGGACAAAAAGTGACAATATTCTTTACCTTCTGGGGACTTAATATGCTCAAAAAAGTTAAAAAGCCAAAAGTAAAGAAAGATATTTTCGGCAAGATGTTTTCCATGATGCTCCCGGCTCACTCCTTAAAATTAAAATTATCTAAGTTTAATATGCTGGGAATGGGCAGCTGGATGATGCGCCTTATTATGAAACAAAAAGGGATAGACTCCTTGGAATCGCTTCGCCAACAAGCATTGGATAACGGCGTGGAATTTATTGCCTGCCAAATGTCAATGGATGTCATGGGCGTTAAAAAAGAAGAACTTATGGATGAAGTTACCATCGGCGGGGTTGCCACCTATATGAATCGTGCCGAAGAAGCCAATATTAATCTCTTTATCTAAAATTTCTTCCTTTAGGAAAGTGTTTGTTTGCAGCTAATTTTAATAATTTACAACAATTATTATTATCTTTGCACGTTGTTAAAAACAAAGCTTTTCTCATGCGATACCTTACCTTATTTATAACTCTTTGGATGTTGAGTATGTCGTCGACTTCGGCCGCTCAAAAACAAAAACCTGAAATACCTTCAAAAGTAACAGAATCGGAAAGAGCTGTTTCGGGTGCTTTTGCCGATGCACTCAGAGATTTTTATGCCGCAGACTATACCAATGCCGAAAAAAAATTCCGGGAAGTAATTGCCCAAAATAATCAACACCATACATCATTTTATATGTTAAGCAAAATTAAGGTGCTTGACAAAAATTATTCCGATGCTATTTCCTATCTTAATGAAGCATTAAAAATTGATAAGAAAAATGATTGGTATAAAGAAGAACTAGCAAGAATTTATGATTTAACCGGAAATTATGAACAATCTGCAGCTTTATGGCTTGAATTGAGTAAAGCCAAACCGACAATGGAGATTTATCTCTTTTCGTTGGCCGATGCCTACCTCAATCAACAAAAATATACCGACGTTATCAAAGTTTATGATAAACTTGAAATTATCTTGGGTTTCAACGAAGATATTACGGAAGCTAAAAAAAATATATGGCTCTATCTCAATAAAGTTAAAAATGCAGTGGGAGAATATGATCGTCTGATTGCTGAATTTCCTAATGAAACAAATTACTATGTGAAGGCCGGAAATATTTATCTCGCCAACGAACTTCCTGAAAAAGCATGGACTTACTATCAAAAAGCATTGGCAATTAATCCGAACCACGCCGGACTTCAATATGCACTCTTCGACTATTATCGAAAAAAAGGAGCGCATCAAGCAAGTTATGAAGCACTCATCAAAGTGCTCCAAAGTCGCGAGTTCCCCTTGGAAGATAAATTACCGATTTTGCGTACACTCATCACTAACTATTTGAGACCTAACTCTTCGATAAATATTTCTAAAGAACAAATGTATTTCATTACGAATATCATCACGGAAGTACACCCCTTCTCTGCCGAAGGATGGGCACAATTGGCGACATTGAAATTATTGGATCAACAATATTCTGATGCACGCCATGCTCTTGAAAAAGTGATTTCTCTTGACATGTCTCGCTATTCCGTCTGGGAAGATTATCTGTTTGTATTGTCACAATTAAAAGACTATAAAACAATCATTTCTATCGAGAATCAAGTACTTGAACTCTTCCCCACCAACGCCATAATTATATACTCAATCGGAGTGGCTTATCTCAACGAAGCACAACCAAATAAAGCATTATCTCTCTTTAATCAAGCCATTACATACGCTTTTGAGCCTCCGTTAATTGCAGGAATTTACAATATGATGGGAAATGCTTATAACGAACTTGCTCAGACCGAAGAAGCCGTTAAATATTGGAAAATGGCCAAAAAGAAAGGACTCAATTCCCAAGAATTGAATGAAAAATTATCCAAATATGAATAATAGATCACTGTCGTTGATTCTTCTTGTTTTGATATGTTCTTTGCTGTTTGCAAATTGCACGGAAAAATCCACCACACAGGAAAACGCCCCAAATCTTACGAAATCAAAAGTTATTCCCCGCGACATTATGGTTCCTCTCGTTGCCGACTGCTATTTGACAGAAGGGATGATCTTTTCTGCCCCTGCCGATTCAAATAAACAAAAAATGACATTGGGACTATATCAAAATCTATTCGAAAAATACGGAGTAACCCAAACTCAATTTGAACATTCTCTCCAATATTATTTCAAACATAACGAAGAATCTAAAATGTTTATGGATGAAGTAAATGTTATACTTCAACAAAAACGAGACTCTATTAGCAAAACTTTGTAATTGTATTCAAAAAATGAAAACGAAATTAAGTGTTAATATTAATAAAATAGCCACCATCCGTAATGCCCGCGGGGGCAACTTGCCCAATCTGATCCAGGTAGCCAAAGATTGTGAAAAATACGGTGCAGAAGGAATTACAGTGCACCCAAGACCTGACGAACGGCATATTCGCTACTCGGATGTGTATGACTTAAAAAAAATCGTAACCACCGAGTTTAATATCGAAGGCTACCCCTCTCCCGCTTTTATGGAGCTGGTATTGGCCGTAAAACCGACACAGGTTACTTTAGTTCCCGACCCGCCGGAAGCCCTTACCTCCAATGCCGGATGGGATACAATCACCCACAGGGATTTTCTGAAACAAATAATTTCCCGATTCCATGAAGCTAATATACGCACTTCTATCTTCGTAAATCCAGATCCGCTCATGGTTGAACACGCCCTTTATACCAATACCGACCGAGTAGAACTTTATACCGAAAGCTACGCTTCTCAATACGAAACAAATCGCGAAGAGGCAATCAAGCCCTTTATCGAAGCTGCAAAAAAAGCAAATGAACTCAATATCGGGCTCAATGCAGGCCACGACCTCTCTTTGATTAATCTCCGCTACTTTGCTCAAAATATTCCTCAACTGGCGGAAGTTTCGATTGGTCACGCCCTCATTTGTGATGCTCTCTACTTTGGATTGGAAAAAACAATTCAACTTTATCTGAAAGAATTGATTCCCTAACGCCTTATAGAATGAAACACCCACTCCTGTTTGCTTTCCTTCTCTTCTTTTTTACCGAATCAATCGTGGCACAATCTTTTGTGGTAAAAAATGAACCGGGAGTCAATATTAATATAGGGGGAGAAGGTTTCTATGGCTCCAATGCTCTATCTCACTCTTTTTTGAAAACAATTGTCTTCGGTGGCCAAATTACCCCACAAATGAAAGACCAAGTTGCAACTCGACTCAATCTTGAAAACAATTTTCTGTTTGATGCCCGTTATGGGGCTGCCGTATTATGGTCCACAAAAAACAAGCACCGCATCGGCGTTGACTTTTCACAACGTTATTATACAGAAGCACAATT
Source organism: uncultured Lentimicrobiaceae bacterium (assembly GCA_964632815.1). Taxonomy (GTDB): domain Bacteria; phylum Bacteroidota; class Bacteroidia; order Bacteroidales; family WCHB1-69; genus DUOL01. The sequence continues at coordinate 7,855 of CAZWCI010000051.1, forward strand.
TTCTGAGAATTTTTTCCAAACACTCATGTATGGAAATACCCAATGGGGAACTGATCTCATTGATTTGGGCTCGCAACGATTACATCTGTGCTCCTACACAGACGTTCAGGTAACTTACGATTTGCCCGTCATCCAACTTCGTGACCAGTTGGAATTGGTCTTGGCCTTCTCCGGAGGAATTCGGCTCGGACATCAATGGATGGATGGGTATTCAGCGCATAGCTCTCTACAAACCACGACGCTTACAGAAGAAATGTATCTCAAAGCAGATATTTTATACAGAGAAAATAGAACGCATGTCATAAATGGAATCGGCGCAGGATTAGATATTTCAGCAGCTTTGCAAGGCTCCTTTGACAAAGGCGTATGGAAAGTTTCCGTGTTTACGAAAGACTTGGGCTTTATCCGTTGGAATAACAACAGTACCACTTTTAAACACGATTTCGATATCTCCTTCGAGGGGATTGAAATTGAACCGACACTTGACAGCAATACAAATCCAATTACCCAATTTACCGATTCGTTGCAAACAGAGATTGCGAATCACTCCGGAACCAAAGCTTTTTCCAAAATGTCACCTGCCTCGATTCATCTCAGCGCCGATATAGCTTTCAATACCTCACGCCCACAAATTACCGGATTCACCCTCTTCGGCTCCGTCTCACTCTTCTCTACTCCTTTTTATCGTATCGGAATTGCCCCTTTCATCGAACATAAATTCAACAGAAATAACCAATCGGATGGAATCTCTTTTCGTCTGCCCATTTCATACAGCAATCTTTACGGAATAGGACTGGGTGCCGGAATTGGCTACGAAGCCGTTCGCATTGATGCTCAAAATCGTTATCGGCAACATTATAAATGTTCCCTCCATTGCGCCGACCTCGGCTTCCGCTCAGCTTCTGTCTACGGAGCCGTAACTTTAGGATTTTCCATTGAAAAAATAGACTAATTGTGCGACAAGTATTCGGGAATATGCAACCAATGTTTGTACTCTTCCCCTAAATTGAGCACCGCACTTTCCCAGATTTTCTCCGGCGGAGTTGCAAATATCAGCTCCGGAGTTGCATGACCTACAACCCACATATTGAGCCCTAACTCCTCCTGCAACTGGCCGGGGCCCCACCCCGAATAACCGACAAAAAACTTAAAATGCAATCCCTGAACTTCATTCCGCTCGATAATGGACAATAACTCATGATCAAAACCGGTATAAATCCCGGGCAATAACTTCGTATATTTCGACGATTTATCATAATTGTGAATCGCAAGAATCATCTTCTCTACCACCGGACCGCCAAAATGCAACAATCTGTTAACCTTGACCTGCGGCAATAAATCACGCATCGTATATAAAGACTTCTTATTCAACATCAAACCCACACAATTTTGGGCATCATATTCCGTAAGCAATACGACACTTCGGTTAAAAAAAGGATCATTGTAAAAAGGAACCGCAATCAAAATCCGACCGGCCAGCAATTCAATATGAGTAGAGGGTACTTTTAAATAATCTTCTACAGAATACATACGGTTATTTTTATTATTTTTGTCGAAACTTTTGAGCAAAGATACAAAAAAGTAAACGTATATCCAATCTCTTCATAATTAATTCACGGCTTTATGACCGATAACCGACAAAAATATGACTCTTTGCGGGAAAATTATCCGCTGTTTACTTATGAAAGTTTTTCCTTTGAAATAACAGAGAACGAAATTAATTGCTCCTTCGATTTTCGTGTAGGGGAACAATTCCGCTTCTGCCCTCACATGAAACTTTCTTTGGGAAAATACGCCATCCCCGACCTGCAACAAACAGATATCGAAGGGTTTGTGTTTCATATCGGCCTGATTGAGTTAATCAGCTACTGGAAAGCATTTTGTTCTCCGACGCTCCTCATCAAACCTTACTCGTTAGACAAACCGCAGCAGGATTGGTGGAAAAAATTATACCGGAAAGGATTAGGCGAGTTTTTTTATCAAAACGGGCTCTCCCCCGATGCAGAAAACTTCATCACTTTTTCCTTCCCGAAAGAGGCACAACCGGCAAAAACGCTTACGTATAAGTCAGTCCCCGATTCCGACACAGTAATTGTACCGATTGGCGGCGGCAAAGATTCGGTAGTTACCTTAGAGATGTTGCGTAAAGAAAAAAAAATCATTCCCTTCATCATCAATCCGCGCGGAGCCACCATTGCCTGTGCCGAAACTGCCGGTTTTACCAAACCCGAAGAACGTGTCATCCTGAATCGCCAGATAGATCCTCTTTTGCTTGCTCTCAACAAACAAGGTTTTCTCAACGGGCATACTCCTTTTTCGGCCATGCTCGCATTCTATACGTTACTCGTGGCATTGACTACCAACTGCCGCCATATCGCCCTCTCGAACGAGTCCAGCGCCAACGAACCTACCATTCCCGGAACCGACATCAACCACCAATACTCCAAATCGCTTGAATTTGAAGAAGATTTTCGCCATTATGTCCGTACCTATATGAACGACACAAGTCACTACTACAGTTTCCTGCGTCAACAAACGGAATTGCAAATCGCCGCTCAGTTTGCCCAATTGACCTCCTACCACGATATTTTCCGCAGTTGTAACGCCGGCAGCAAAGAAAACAAATGGTGTTGCGCCTGCTCCAAATGCCTCTTCGCCTATCTCATCCTGTCGCCCTTTCTGCCCGATGAAAAGATGATCCGTATCTTCGGCGAAGACCTGCTCGACAAACCCCAAATGCTCCCCTATTTTGATGAACTGACCGGCATCGCGGAAAACAAACCCTTCGAGTGCGTCGGTACCATCGAAGAGGTCAACACCGCCATTCGCATGATTCGCGATTCTCGCAAGAATAAACTGCTCATCCGCCATTACGAAGAGGTTTTTCCCTCTCAAAATAAACTTCATTAAGTTTTTTTTATATTTTTTATTAGGGCATGTCGGCTTCGCCGCCGGCGTCCGGCTCCAAGTCCGCAGCCGGTAGTCGTGGTGCCGCAAAGCTGCAAAAGGAGCTTCCTCCGGTCGCTCTTTTGCGGCAGCGGCACCATCGCCTCCCGTCTTTGCGGGCTTTCCACCTACCGCCTCATGCTCCGGATGGCAACCAATCTCGCTGTTACCATATTTACCTTCCTCCAACCAACAGTTTCTTCCGAACGAATGGAGCTCCGCCGCATTGAATGTTCTCTATAATGATTTATCTGATACACATTCCGAAATACTCCCGATTAAGAAACAATCGCATCATGGAGAAATACAATTCGAATACCTATTCCCATCCAAAAAAAAATAGAAAAAATAGATTTTTTTTTATTGTTGTCCGGTAAAAAATAAAAACCGTCAAAAAATAATCAAAAGTGCCTGATAATCCCCTGACTTCGTCACTGGGACACCCAAAATTTTTCTTCAAATAATGGTGCAATGAT
>CAZWCI010000052.1:0-4283 GCA_964632815.1 uncultured Lentimicrobiaceae bacterium
TGCAGCAGCGTCCACATCGCCTCCCGTCTTTGCGGGCTTTCCGCCTACGCCCTCACCCGGGGGATGGCAAAAACCTTGGATAATTGGCGAGATCACGACTGCCGACTGCATCTACATCCGGACACCAATAAAATATTTAAAAATCTCAATTAACTAGAAAATTATTATTGTACATTTGCATCATGAAATACGATTTTGATGAAATAATTCCCCGTCACCACAGCGGATGTCTGAAATATGACGGCTATGAGTCTATTTACGGGGCCTCCGATTTGCTGCCCATGTGGGTGGCTGATATGGATTTTCGAACCCCTGATGTGGTGTTAAATGCTATCCGGAATCGCTTGGAACACCCGATATTGGGCTACTTTGAGCATTCCGACGGCTTCTATGAATCAATTATCGGCTGGATGGCCAAACGACATCATTGGGAAATTCAAAAAGAGTGGATTGTCTTCTCCCCCGGAATTGTGACCGGCCTGTCGGCGCTGGTGGCTGCATTTACCTCCGAAAATGACCGCGTACTCGTGCAAACTCCTGTATATCATCCTTTCTTTTACGCGGTGCAAAACCAAAATCGTACTTTGGTTGAAAATCCATTGAAGGTGGAAAATGGCGCTTACGAAATCGACTTCCCCGACCTGGAAAAGAAATTGAAGACAGGAGTGAAGATGATGATTATCAGCAACCCACACAATCCCGTGGGACGCTGTTGGACACCTCAAGAATTGACTAAAATGGCGGACTTGTGTCTCAAGTATAAAACTTTATTGGTCTCCGATGAAATACATGCCGACCTCATGATGCGTGGTTCCCAACATACTGTTACTGCAAACCTATCTCCCGAAATTGCCGCCAATACGATTACTTGTATGTCGCCGAGCAAAACTTTCAATCTGGCAGGACTCTCCACTTCCGAAATTATTATTCCGGACCTGACGCTCAGAAAGCAATTTGTGCAACTGATGAATAAAAAATGGCACATCGCATCGGGCAATATCTTCGGAGATGTGGCTCTCGAAGCGGCCTACACGCTTGGCGAAGAATGGCTCGAACAACTGCTTGATTATCTTACAAACAATGTCGATTATTGTAAGGAGTTTTTTAAAACGCGGCTTCCGAAAACGGAGACCTATCGCCATGAGGCAACCTATTTGCTTTGGGTGGATTTTAGCGGCTACGGACTCTCACACTCCGAATTGTCCCGAAAATTAATTCAGGAAGCTAAGTTGGCGTTCAACGATGGGGCAATCTTCGGTACCGGTGGCGAACAACATTTTCGTATTAATTTGGCATGCCCCAAAACTACGGTTGTGGAAGCCATGAATAGATTATATTCGATTTTTAAAAGTTAAGATAATGAGAACGAGATTAATAACGGCTATCATGATACTGGGCGTGCTCTTCAGTGCCTGTAAAAAAGAAGAGAAATTTTCCGAAATTCCCCTTATTTCCTTTGTAAGCTTCGAAAAACTGGCCGATGGTACAGGAGTCGATAATCAGGGGAAATTGACTGTCCATTTTCAAGATGGCGACGGGGATCTTGGTCTGAATGAGGAAGATACACAAGCTCCTTTCGATACCGCTTCCATCTATTATTACAATTTTTTCGTGGATTATTATAAAAAACAAAATGGCACCTTTGTGTTGCTCGAACAACTTGACAATTCCCGAAATGCCCGTTTCCCAAGGTTGAGCGACGATCTTCCCGAGTCGATCGAAGGCGATATCTCCGTGGTTTTGTACATCAACACCTACGACTACACCTCCGTATACGATACCCTCAAACTTCGTTGTTATATCGTGGATCGTGCTTTAAATAAGAGTAATACGATTGAAACCCCTGAGTTTGTGGTCAAAAAAAGATAACAGGAGAAACATCCCGAGTTATATTTTATAATGAAACAAGATGGTTTATTGCCGGAAGATAGGATGTTTGTAAGGAAAAATATGAATGAAGATGTAGGAATGTTTATTAATGATAATAAAGGAAACCCGCGAATAAAAATATACATTGACCGTGATAATAATCCGAAAATAGAACTTCTAAATGAGGAAGGGAATATTATAAAAAAAGAATAAGAAGGTTCCAACAGGCAATGCATTTGGTGCCATCCCCATGCGTGAGGTCGTAGGAGGAAAGCCCGCAAAGACGGGAGACGATGTGCCGCTGCTGCAAAAAAGCGACCGGAGGAAGCTCTTTTTGCAGCTTTGCGAGCACACGGCTACCGGCTGCGGACTTGGAGCCGGAGACCGGCGGCGAAGCCGACACGCCCAAAAAATTATTCAAAAAATATTGTATCTTAAAAAATAATTTGTACTTTTGATATCTGAAAAGAATTCAAATTTTTAATATAATCCCGAAGCGTTCAATGGGTTATAACTGAACATATTTATTATGAAAAAAATGCTTTCAATCGTTGTGAGTCTTTTACTGGTTTCAGCAGTTTTATTTAGTTTTACCTCCTGTCATAAAGACGGAGTATACACGCCCAAGAAAAAAATCAGTCGGATTTATACCCAAATTTCCGGTCAGGCCAAGATGTTGACCGAACAATGGACTTGGAAAGACAATCTGTTGTCGAAAATTGATTATTATTATAACGGAACATACAGTCATACCAATCGGTATCAGTATGACGGGAAGCAATTGACCGAAGTGTTGATTGAAGGAGGAAAAATTAGATTTACTTACGACGGTTCGAAACTCGAAAAAATGGAGATGTGGTACAGTGGAAGTTTGTTATGGAAAGCAGAAGTGAAGCACGATGGAAAAAAGATTATCGAAATCGAATTTACGGAGTATGATGTGTACACGGTGATGAAATCGAGTCGTTCTTCGGTTTACGATGCCCTAAAAGGTGTGCTCCCCGAAAGTTCATGTGCGCATATTGCAGAATTAAGCAAGAAAAGGGCTGCAAAAAGTGCAAAAAGCGGTGTTGAAATTTGGAATTTGTACTATACGTATGATGGGAATAATATTAAAGAAGAACGTTATGTTGTATCGGGAGAAGAGGATAAATATACTTACACTTATGATAAAAAACTCAATCCGTTTTTTAATTTATTGGTAGGGGGCCAAAGTTACAGTGATTATGAATTTTCGAAAAATAATATCATCAATGTGGTCTATACCAATAATTATGATGGAGATTATGCAGAAATAGATTTTAGTTATGTATATGAAAAAAGCTATCCGATTGAAAGAACAACTTATTATGTAACCGGTAATTCTTTCGGAGTAACAGATTATTATGAATATGAATAATAACTGAAATGTTGCCAAAAGACCTCTCTCGGGAGGTCTTTTTTGTTTTGCCTATTATGGCCGAGAAAAAGTTAAATTTAGCGTTAATATTAACAAATATAATATGATTCAAATATTCATTATTATAGAGGAAAATAAAACAAATTATGGGGCGTCTGAAAAATAATTTACTTATAATGAGTATATTATAAAATATTATTCAAAAAGTGCATTTTATTAAATTTTTTTATTTAATTTTGTCAGATGATATTTTAAAATATAATATAATTAAACCCGACGAGTTCGATGGGATATAACTGAACAACAATAATATGAAAAAAGTTATTTCGTTGAGTTTATGTGTGATTTTAGCATTAGCTGTATCAATGAGTTTTACCTCTTGCAAAAAAGAGGGGGTGTATAACCCGAAGAAAAAAATTACCGCAATTTACTACCAATATCCCGGAACCGCTAAGATGTTGCAGGAACAATGGACTTGGGACGGAAACCTGCTTAGCAAAATTCAATATTATTACGGGGGGACTTATTCTCACTCCAATATTTACAAATATGACGGAAAACGTCTAATCGAAGTTAATGTGGACGGAGATATAATCAAATTTACCTATGACGGTTCTAAATTGGCAAAAATTGAAATGTGGAGCGGTAATAATTTGGAAATGTCCGGAGTAGTGACCCATGAAAAGAGTAAGATTACGGAAATCGAATTTACGGAGTATGAAACTGCCATAAAATCAGGAAAACAGAATAAGATGTTTACTGCATTAAGAGGCTTTGTGATACCGGAAAGTACTGTTGAAAATATGGGCGATTTTCATAAAAAAATGGCTGCCAAAGGGGGGAAATCTTCTTACGTATATAATGTATTTTATACTTATGACGGTGGAAATATAGTTGAAGAAAGATATGTTCAAGGGGCTGAAGAGTATACCTATGCCTACACATACGATAAGGAAAAAAATCCTTTCTATTATCTGTTATACGGTGGCGGCAGCTACTGTGATCTCGAATTTTC
>CAZWCI010000052.1:4383-11145 GCA_964632815.1 uncultured Lentimicrobiaceae bacterium
AGGATTTTGAATTTGTAGTTGATCGTTTTGGCGATGTGGAAATTATGCGCTATCAATTAGATGATTGGGATGACCTCTCTCTGAAACAAAAAGAGTTGATTTACTATTTAAGCGAAGCGGCACTTTGTGGGCGGGATATTATTTTTGATCAAAATGGAAAGTATAATTTGTTGGTGAAGCGTACACTTGAACATATCGTGAATTCATATTCGGGAGATACCACTACCGAAGAGTGGCATCAATTTATGGATTATGTGAAGCGATTTTGGTTCTCTAACGGGATGCACCACCACTATTCCAACGACAAGTTCTATCCTGAAATTACACAAGATTATTTTGAAGAACTGCTTGACAATACTCCCGAAAAGGGCTTCCCTATCGAAAATGACAAGTCATTTGCCGACTTTAAAAAAAGAATTACGGAAATTATTTTCAGTCCTAAGATTGAACCCGTCAAAATCTGTCAAGATGTGAAGAAAGATTTGGTTGCCAACTCGGCTGTTAATTTCTACGAGGGAGTTACCCAAAAAGAGGTAGATCAGTTTTATGCCAAACAGAAGAAAAATAGTTATCCTGCTATGAAAGAAACACCCATTTCGTACGGATTAAATACCAAAGTGGTTAAAAACGAAAAAGGTGAAGTAGTGGAGTTGCCTTGGAAAGTGGGCGGCTTATACGGCCAAGCGCTCGAAAAGGTGGTCTATTGGTTGGAAAAAGCAGCTTCCGTAGCTGAAAATAAAGCTCAAAAGACGCATATTCTGAAGTTGATAGAATATTATCAAACAGGAGATTTGAAAATCTGGGACGACTACAATGTGCTTTGGGTGCAGGATGTGAAGTCTCGGGTTGATTATGTAAATGGTTTTATTGAAGTCTATACCGACCCACTGGGACAAAAAGCAACATGGGAATCTGTGGTCAATTACAAAGACTTGGATAACAGCAAACGTACCGAGTTGATTAGTGAAAATGCTCAATGGTTTGAAGATAATTCTCCGGTAGATGTTTTATACAAAAAGAAAGAGGTGAAAGGTGTTGTGGCAAAGGTGATTACAGTAGCTCATCTCGGAGGAGAATGTTATCCTGCAACGCCTATTGGCATCAATTTGCCCAATGCGAATTGGATACGCAAACAACATGGTTCCAAATCGGTAACTATGGAGAATATTATGTATGCGTACGACCGTGCCCGTATGAAAAACGGAACTGCGGAAGAGTTTTATTTTTCGGAGAAAGAAATTCAATTGGTGCAAAAGTACGGCTACGATGCCGACAATCTCCAAGTGGACTTGCATGAGTGTCTGGGGCACGGCTCCGGCCAAATGCTTCCCGGAATCAGCGATGGTATGTTGAAAAATTACCATTCTGCCGTCGAAGAGACTCGCGCGGATCTCTTTTCTCTCTATTATATTGCGGACCCAAAAATGGTGGAACTCGGTCTGTTGCCCAATGCCGAAGCATATAAAGCTACTTATTACAAATATATTCTTAACGGTATGATGCTTCAATTGAATCGGATTGAGTTGGGAGAAGATATAAAACAAGCCCACATGAGAAATCGTGCCATCATAGCGAATTGGTGCTATGAACAAGGTGTAGATAAAAATGTAATTGAGAAGATTGAACGAAACGGCAAAACCTATATTAAAATTAACGATTATCAAGAGTTGAGAAAATTATTTGCACGTTTGCTCACTGAAGTTCAAAAAATTAAGTCTACCGGAGATTACGAAGCTGCGAAAACATTGGTCGAAAGTTATGGGGTAAAAATAGATGCTGATTTGCACAAACAGGTGAAAGAACGCTTTAAACCGTTGAATATAGCTCCTTATGGCGGATTTATCAATCCGGTTTTTGTAGTAAAGAAAGACGGAGAAAAAATTACCGACATTCAAGTACAATATCCTACGGATTATACGCGACAAATGTTGGATTATGCAAAAAAATATAGCTATTTACCTATTAATTAATCATAAAAATAAACATCATGAAAAAAATAGTTGCAGCTCTTGTTTTGGTACTTCTGCTTTCGGGTTGTGCTTTACAACAAGCTTTGAATATGGCCAATCTCAAGTATCAGATGTCAGACTTTGCAAACATCACTTGGGCAGGGATCAATCTCTCCAATATCAAGAGTGTGCAAGATATATCCGTTGCAGATGTAACAAAAGCAACTGCTGCTCTTTTGAGGAAAGATTACAACATGACTTTTACTATTAATGTGTTGGCAAAAAACAGCACCCCTGAGCCTGCCGCACTCCATGGCTTCGATTATCAGTTGCTGCTTGACGGACGTACGATTGTGGAAGGAAGTAATCCCAAAATTAATATCAATGTGCCTGCCAATGGAGGTCGTCAGATAATTCCGATTCCAGTAAGAGTGAATGTCGGTGATGTTCTGAAACAACAAACCCTTGAAAGTATCGTCAACTTTGCAAAGCAAATGACCGATTATGGTTCCGGCCGTCCTTCTAATGTAGCCGTTAAGTTTCGTCCTTACTTGAGAGTAGGGGATTCTCCGGTGAAATTGTCTTATATTACGCTCAATAAAACACTTCAATAACCATTTAATTTTTATTATTATGATTCAAAGAATCCAATCTCTCTATTTATTGCTGGCTGCAATAATTGCTGTTGTCGTTGTCTTTATCCCAATCGGATATATTTATACCGTTGATGCCTCCTTAGTGTTCACCTCCTTTGTTTTGAAAGAAGATATTCCCAATGGTGCTGTGAAGATGCAAACATTATATATTGCTATAATGTTATTTGTTTCTGCTGCTCTTTCCATTTATGCTTTATTTAATTATAAGAATCGTAGAAAACAGACCAAAATCAATAACTTCAATATGATAATCCTTTTTGTGGTTTTGGTATTAATGTTATATATTTTCCCGGATGTTCTTTTTGCCCGCGAAGGTTATATTTTAAAACCCGAAGAATTTAATTTTAATTATTGGATTATGATGGGAGTGCTTCCGCCCTTTTTTATCTTTTTAGCCAATCGCGCTATTAAAAAAGATGAAAAGTTGGTTCGTTCTGCGGACAGATTGCGATAATGCTATTTTTGAGTTATTCGTAATGCCCTTTTTTTCTGCCGAAGTTATAGGATAAGTAGGCACACAGATAAAAGGGCTTTGCTTTGTTGTAGGCCATTTGTTCTACAAAAGGGAAAATCATGTCAATGCTGCCCCCGATTTCAATAATATGGATGGTGGCTTCGTCTTTACTGAAGTCGAAATTAAATCCGGTCTTGAAATAAAACCCCGGATGGAGTTTGGTTTCAAAAATTCCTTTCAGGATAGGTCCCCGCTGAATAATGTTGTCGATATTATGAATTGAAGGGTCGTAGCGTTCAGCCACTTGCTGAAATCCCGTCGGAGTGATGTAGCTTATGTAAAGATAAACCGGCATGGCCATTCCGAGGGAAAAACCGCCCGAAAGTGTGTATCGCACCCGAACACCGCCCCAATAAGGTTTCTGATGAATAGTGCGCTGATATCCGTAGCCGCCACGCAAAAAAAATAGATCCACTAATTTGCCGTATGTGTATGCCGACACACCTGAGTAATAAGGATTTCTTGCCCGAACCGACTTCTGATGGATGTTGTATAAAAAATCAATTTCCCAAAAATGTTTGTCGAAATAGTTGGGCGTGCGTCCGTGTTGAAAACCGATGCCTCCTCCTGAAGTGTTCAAGATGAGCGAGAAATTCCACTCTTTTACATAAACACGCTCCCCTTGTGCCTCCCCACGCTCTTGTGCACCTACCCAAAAAGGCATAAACAAAAAAAGCATGAAAAAACATGCTTTAGAAAAATTGAAATACAGTTTTTCGTTAATGCCCATGATAGAAGGAAATCATTAACTACAGACTGTTTTCATCCGTGGGAATTGGTTGCACCTGTGAGTAATGACCATAAGCCGGACATTTGGCGTAACTTGCACATGATGAAAATAGAGCTGTAAATACAATTATACTGATTATGAAAACAATAATTTTCTTCATTTCCGTTATTATTTTAACTTTGCAAAAGTAATTAAAATTCGTATTAAAAATTTGATTTTTAACGCTTTTGAAACAAATAATCTGTAAATAATTGAAAATAAACAAGTTAATTTTATTTTTCTGTTTGTTAATTGCTTTTTCACTTACTGCTAAGGCACAAAAAGAGGTGCTTATTTTGTCGCAAAATAGTGAAATTCTTCAACTTGCACTCAGCAACGGATTGCAAAAAAAGATTAAATCTCGGGCGGACTTGGAACGGAAAATCCAACAATTTGTGCAAACATGTCGCCGTGTCGGCTATCTCTCTTTTTCTGTAGATTCGGTGGGGACAGATTCATCACATTATCGCTTATTTCTTTGGGAAGGAACGAAAATAACTGATGCGGAAATCGAAGTGATGCAACCGGAGCAACTGCTTCTTCAAGAAGCAAGACTCTCCTCACGCATGAAACAGAATAAAATTTCTCTTTCCGATTTTCCCGAACTCTCTGAGCAATTGCTGATATATTTAGAAGAACATGGTTATCCGTTTGCTTCGGTGTCGCTTGACAGCGTAGTGTTAGAGGAGAATCGTTTTTCTGCACAATTTAAAGTAGAAAGAAACCGCTATATAACCTTTGATTCTATTGTGTTGAAGGGAGATGTCAAATTAAAAAAAGGATTTCTCTATCCCTATTTCGGGATAAGAAAAGACAGGCCTTATAATGAACGCATTATTTCGAGAGTTCCCCAAAAGAGCAGAGAAATTCAGTTTGCAACAGAGCTTCTTCCGCCAGGAGTTGAATTTGTGGAAGATCGCGCTTATCTTTATCTCTTTTTGAATAAGAAAAAGATGAATCGTTTTGACGGCTATATCGGTTTAGTGCCGGTGGATGAACGAACCGGTAAGATTGCGTTGGCGGGCGAACTGGAACTTAATTTAAAGAATCTCTTCGGGATAGGGGAGTCTTTTGATCTACTCTGGCGAAGTCCTGCCCGATTTTCTCAATATCTTAAAGTCCATGCCGATTTTCCATTTCTTTTCCGAACACCAATAGGGATAAGTGGAGATTTTACGTTGGATAAAACCGATACAGCTTATCTCTCCATGAACTATCTGCTTGGAGTACAATATACGTTTGCCAATGCCTCTTTTGTAAAAGGGTTCTTTGATTATACCACATCAAGTTTATTGTCGGTAGCATCGGCAACCTCCGAAACGGGTTTATTGCTGGCCGATTACAGTCGTGCTTTGTACGGCGTGGAAGTCTACTATCGTCGGTTAGATTATTTGTACAATCCTACGAAAGGAATTGTAGTGCATCTCAATCTGGGCGCAGGAACACGCAAAGTGATGATCAATAATAAATTGCCGGAAACTCTTTATACCGGAATGGAACTTCAAACAGTCCATTATCGCGTGCTGGGGCAACTTCAGGGGTACATCCCCTTACACAAACGTTGGGTGTTTAAGTTAGGTGCCCGCGGAGGAACGCTTATCGGGGCTTCCATGGTTGAAAATGAACTCTTTAAAATTGGGGGAATGAATATTCTCCGTGGTTTCAATGAAGATGAAATTACCGCTTCAACATATATGATTGGCACAGCCGAACTCCGTTTCCTATTTGCCCCCAAGGCTTATTTCAACCTCTTTTTCGACGGGGCCTGGTATGAGAAAAACCTCTCTGTAAAGCACCTTTCGGATTTTCCCTTCGGATTTGGGCTCGGTGTGGCGTTCGATACCAAAGCAGGACTCTTCTACTTGAGCTATGCTTTGGGAAAACAATTAGAAAATCCGATTTCATTTAAAACCGGAAAAATCCATTTCGGATTGGCTCTGAATTTCTAAACCGCTCAAAATCTTTTGTCCGATAAAACAATATGCCGTCGGATTCGTTTTTATTAATGGATAACATAAAAATTAAATATATGAATATTAAAGTTCTTTGGGCAGACGATGAAATAGATTTGTTAAAACCCCATATTCTTTTTTTGGAAAGCAAAGGCTACGAAGTTATTCCGGTGGTGAGTGGCGATGATGCTCTTGAAGTGATGAAGAAGGAACACATTGACATTGTTTTATTGGACGAGAATATGCCCGGATTAACCGGTATTGAAACCGTGAAAAGGATGAAGGCCCTGAACAGCAATATTCCGGTGGTGATGATTACCAAAAGTGAAGAAGAACACATTATGGAAGATGCCATCGGCTCCAATATTGCCGATTATCTTATCAAGCCGGTGAATCCCAATCAGATATGGATCTGTTTGAAAAAGAATACCGAAAACGTGAAGATTGTCTCCGAAAAGAAAACGATGGATTATCAACAAGCTTTTCGTAATATATCTATGAAAATTTCAGACCACCTCTCTCTGAATGAGTGGGAAGAATTGTATAAAGAGTTGGTCTATTGGGAATTGGCATTAGAGGATATTGAAGATCCCGGCATTGCCGAAATCTTGACGCAGCAAAAAGAGGAAGCCAATACCCAATTTGCTCGTTTTATTATGAAAAATTATATCAATTGGCTCAACGGCAAAGGAGACGAAAAACCGATACTCTCGCATACGGCTCTTAAAGAAAAAGTCTTTCCCTGCATTTCCGAAAAACAACCCGTTTTCCTCTTTGTAATCGATAATTTACGATACGACCAATGGAAGAGCATCCAACCGTTTATTCACAACTATTTTTATGTAGAAAATGAGGATATTCACTACAGTATTTTGCCTACGGCAACTCATTATGCCCGCAATTCCCTCTTTTCGGGATTATT
>CAZWCI010000053.1:0-10928 GCA_964632815.1 uncultured Lentimicrobiaceae bacterium
ACGGGAGGCGATGTGGACGCTGCCGCAAAAAAGCGACCGGAGGAAGCTCTTTTTGCGGCTTTGCGGGCACACGACTACCGGATGCGGACTTGTAGCCGGGCGCCGACGGCGAAGCCGGCACGCCCAAATAAAAAATAAAATAAATCTAAATTCCTTAGAGCGATTGGATTTAGAATAAAAAAACTTTTTTTTAACATTTTATTATATTTTTAAATTAAAAAATCAAAAAAAAAGTAGTATTTTTGTCCATTATTAAATTAAAAAAAAGTCATTATGGAAAAAGATAAACAGAATGTAGAAAAACTGAAAGTACTCAATTCCACATTGGAAAAACTCGAAAAGACTTTTGGAAAAGGGGCAATTATGCGACTTGGCGATACGCCGATAGAAAATATAGATGTTATTTCTACGGGTTCCATTGGATTGGATGTAGCATTAGGAGTAGGGGGATTTCCGAAGGGTAGGGTAATTGAAATTTATGGACCTGAGGCTTCGGGGAAGACAACCTTGGCCATTCATGCGATTGCAGAAGCTCAAAAGGCGGGTGGTATTGCGGCATTTATTGATGCAGAGCATGCGTTTGATCGTTTTTATGCGGAAAAATTAGGAGTAAATACGAGAGATTTATTGGTTTCACAGCCGGATAACGGGGAACAAGCTTTGGAAATTGCCGACAATTTGATTCGTTCCGGGGCTATTGATATTATTGTGATTGACTCGGTTGCTGCATTGACCCCTAAGAGTGAAATCGAAGGCGATATGGGAGATTCCAAGATGGGACTTCAAGCCCGATTGATGTCGCAAGCATTGCGTAAATTGACAGGAACAATTAGTAAAACAGGATGTTGCTGTATTTTTATTAACCAGCTCCGCGATAAAATTGGAGTAATCTTCGGTAATCCTGAAACTACTACCGGTGGGAATGCACTAAAATTTTATTCCTCTGTTCGTCTGGATATTCGACGCCAATCGCAACTTAAGGACGGGGACGTAACTTCCGGCAACAGAGTTAAAGTGAAAGTGGTGAAGAATAAAGTAGCACCTCCATTCCGTTTTGCAGAGTTCGATATCTTGTTTGGAGAAGGAATTTCTAAAGTAGGTGAAATTATTGATTTAGGGGTTGAAAAGAATGTGATTAAAAAATCAGGTTCATGGTTCTCTTACGGGGATTCTAAATTGGGACAAGGTCGCGATACCGTAAAACAATTATTGATGGATAATCCGGAATTGTGTGACGAACTGGAAGCAAAAGTCAGAGAAGCCTTAAAATAGTCGAATTTTTGTAGAAAAAGTCATTCGCCTTATAAATTAAAAATATAAATCATAATGGATGTTATTAAGGTAATACATGAACAAGACAGAATTGTAGTTCATCTTTTCGGCAGATTAGATACCGCCAGTTCTATGGAGGCTGAAAAGAAGATATCCGAAATTGCGGAAGTTGAGAAATTTCCTGTGGTGATGGATTGTAAAGAATTACAATATATCAGCAGTTCGGGATTACGGCTTTTTCTCATGATGTTAAAAAAGGGAAAAGTCAATAAACAGCCTTTCACTGTTTCGAATGTTTCACCGACCATTAAAGAGATTTTTAAAATCACAGGGTTTTTGAACATTTTGAAGATTGAATAAAAAGGCTGTTTAATTCAAAAAAAAAGTATAATTTTGCATCCAAATTGATTTGAATGGAAGATCCTTTTTTATCGATACGGCCGTATAACGAACGGGAAGCTAAGTTTGCGCTTTGCAGCCTCCTTGATGATTCCTACTTTCTATCTGCCATAAAAAGTTTTTCTGATGAAAAATCTTATAATCAGATTATTAATGATTTTCATCAGGTCGATTCCGTATATGCTTTTCAATATTATATCATAAAAAGATTTGTAAACTTCGTTATTGATCATTCAACAGATGGTATCACTTGTTCCGGTATTGAAAATTTATCACCGGATGAGTCTTACCTTTTTATTGGAAACCATAGAGATATTGTATTGGATTCTGCATTTCTGCAACTTTATTTGTTGAATAGTAATTTTCATACTACGAAAATTGCGTTTGGCGATAATTTAATCTCTTCGTCTACGTTGGAAGTCTTTTTTAAGATTAATAAAATGTTTATTGTTAAACGGGGCGGCTCCATAAAAGAAAAACTACTCAACTCACATCTGCTTTCGAAATATATCTATTATAGTTTGCATGAAGAAAAAGAGTCTGTTTGGATTGCACAAGGGAATGGAAGAACAAAAAACGGGATTGATAAAACACAACAAGGATTGGTGAAAATGTTGGCCGATTATTCGAAGCATGACATATTAACAGGAATTAAAGCATTGAAAATTGTTCCTGTTTCGATATCTTATCAATATGAATCTTGTGATCAATTGAAGGCAAGAGAATTGGCATTATCCGAAAATGGAGAATATGTTAAATCGCCGGGAGAAGATTTTGCCAGTATGAAACAAGGTATTTTCGGCTATAAAGGAAAGGTTAATTTTGCTGTTGGAAGTCCGATTGTGGAGGAAATAGATTTGATAAATCCGGATTTACGTCCGAATGATCAAGTAGGCGAGGTGTGCCGACTGATAGATAAGCAAATACATTCCCACTATAAATTATATCCCAATAATTTTATTGCTTATGATTTATTGGAAAAACGGGAAGAATTTGAAAATCAATATACTACGGAAGAGAAAATACATTTTCTTGAATATATAAACAAACAAAGTATTGTGAAGGATGTTTCTTCTTCTACGATGCAAGATTATTTGCTTAAGATTTATGCAAATCCGGTTCGGATTTCATTAGGAAAAGAGATCTCAATAACAGATGATTATAATTGGTAAATTAATTTAAAAATGGATGATTGTCAACCTCCGTCGCGAAGGAAAATATTAATTATTAGATTTAGTGCAATCGGGGATATAGTATTAACAACCCCTATAATCAGAGCGATAAAAGCACAAATTCCCCATGTGGAAATTCATTTTTTGGTCAAACGCGAATATGCATCCTTATTGGAATACAATCCGCATATTTCCAAAATTCATGCTTATTCAGGTAATTTGAAAGCGACACAGCAAGCTTTACGAGAAGAACATTTCGATTTTGTTGTAGATTTGCAAAAGAATTATCGTTCAAAGCGAATTGTATCGGCGTTGCATGTTCCTTCAGGCACGTTTTCGAAACACAATATTCAAAAATGGATTTTTGTCAATTTTAAAATCAATTTTTTACCGAACATTCATATTGTGGATCGGTACTTTGAAGCGGTGAAAAAACTTAATGTGGTTCATGATGGCGGTGGCCTTGATTTTTATATTCCTGAGAATAAAGAATTTGATGAAGAAGACTTGCCGGCAGTTTTTGAAAATGGATTTGTAGCAGTTTCCTTAGGAAGTTTACATGGAACCAAGCGGATTCCGGTTCATAAAATTGTGGATATTGCCAGAATATTATATAAACCGGTGATGTTATTGGGTGGAAAAGATGTGATTTCAATGGGCGATGATATCGTCTCACAACTTGGCGATAAAGCTTATAACGGGTGTGGTAAGTTTACAATTTTTCAATCGGCTTCAATTCTGAAACAAGCAGATTGTCTCTTGACTGGTGATACCGGTATGATGCATATTGCAGCAGCGCTTCAAATTCCGATAGCTTCGCTCTGGGGAAATACTGTTCCTGAATTTGGAATGTACCCCTATATGCCGCAACAGGAAGATAAATTCAGGATTTTTGAAGTGTGTACACTTCCGTGTCGTCCTTGTTCTAAGCTGGGTTATGAAAAATGCCCCAAAAAACATTTCAACTGTATGAATCACATTTCAACACTGGAAGTTGCAGAATGGATCAATAAGTTTTAATATGAAAAAGTTGCTTGGATTTCTTGTGATTGTCTTATGGGCTATTCCCTTATCATGGGCTCAAAAAGATAGTGTTTCGGATGCAGCGGGAAACTTATTGTATCAGTACGAAAGAATTGTGGAACAAGCATCAGATAATCCGCGCAAAGCGATTGTTACATTCTATTTCAAAAATGGATTAGAACAAAGAGCAATTACCTATAGACAAGAAAAACTTGTCAGTAAAATAGAGTGGGTGAAAAAGGGAAAAAGTGTTGTTAAAAAAGAGGGAATTGTTGAAAAAATCACAGCCAATTTGAACCCTGGAGAGGCGATTGAATGGAAATTGCAGATACAATATAATACCAAAAAAAGAAAGGCAATAGTTGAAAAAGCAGCCTTGCTATTGATGAATGAACAATTTGAAGTAATTAAAATTGTATTTGATGAAGTTCTTTTACCTCGCTAACGTGTTATTTTCTCCCAAATAGCCCCATCTTTTGTGTCTTTGATTACAATGCCGATTTCGTTTAATTTATTACGAATGGCATCAGCGATTTCCCAATTTTTATTGGTTTTAGCATTTTGACGGATATCCAAAATAACATTCATCAAATCCTCAGTCGTTCCGGCATCTTCGGATGTTTGATTCTCTCTCTTCATTCCTAAAATATCATAAAAGAAAAGATTGAAATTCTCTTTCAATAGTTCAAGATCCGATTCGGTCAGAGAGCTGTTCCCTTGTTGTATTGAATTAATTATCCTTGTAGCATCAAAGAGTTCCGCAATAAGTTTCGGACTGTTAAAGTCATCATTCATTGCTTCGTGGCATCGGCTGATCCATGCTTGAATATTTTCGGTTGAGGTTGTGCCGGAAGATAGCTTTTGTAAAGTTTCAGCTGCGGTATATAATTTAGAAAGACCTTTTTCAGCAGCAATGAGGGCTTCGTTTGAAAAGTCAAGTGTTCCGCGATAATGAGCCTGAAGTACAAAAAAACGAATGGTCATAGGGGCATATTTTCTCTCTAATAAAGCATGAGATCCATTGAAAAATTCATTTAATGTGATGAAATTTCCCAAAGATTTTCCCATTTTTTGCCCATTGATGGTAATCATGTTGTTGTGCATCCAATATTTAACTGATTCAATTCCGTTGGCGGCAGTACTCTGACAAATTTCCGATTCATGATGGGGAAAGAGCAAATCCATTCCACCGCCATGAATGTCGAATTGTTCTCCTAAATATTTAGTACTCATTGCCGTACATTCGATATGCCAGCCGGGAAATCCCAAACTCCATGGTGAATTCCATTTCATGATGTGCTCCGGAGCAGCTTTTTTCCATAAAGCAAAATCTGCGGGATTCCGTTTTTCGTCTTGTCCGTCTAAAGTACGTGTGTTGGCCAACAGTTCATCCAAAACTCTGCCCGATAGTTTTCCGTATCCGAAATCAGTGTCAAATTTAACCACATCGAAATAGACAGAGCCGTCAGATACGTAGGCATATCCTTTTTCGATAATTTTTTCCACCATTTCGATTTGTTCTATAATATGACCGGAAGCTCGTGGTTCGATAGAGGGGCGTTTTACATTTAGTGCATCCATAGCCATGTGGTAACTATCAATATAAAACTGCGCAATTTCCATTGGCTCCAATTGTTCCAAGCGGGCTTTTTTTGCTATTTTATCTTCTCCTTCATCGGCGTCATTTTCCAAATGGCCAACATCGGTAATGTTTCTCACATAGCGCACTTTATACCCGAGATGCTGTAAATACCGGAAAATTAAGTCAAAGGTAACGGCAGGGCGCGCATGTCCCAAATGGGGTTCTCCGTAAACAGTAGGACCACAAACATATAAACCTACCCGACCTTCGTGCAACGGAATAAATAATTCTTTCTTTTTCGTGAGCGTATTGTATACAAATAGTTTTTCTTTCATGGACTTAAATTATTTTTTCTTTCAGTTTATTTGGTAATCACGGCTCTAAGTAAGATAGCCAATTCATTTCTTCGTTGTTCGACAACTGTAAATTTTTTTAATATTATTGAAATAAGCTCCTCATCATCTTTATTGTCTTGAAGCTCTTTTAATAATATTTTTTTATAATTTTCAAGAATCCTGAGCTTAAACATATTGATATGATCCACAATTTCAGTATTTAATTTTTCAATATTATTCAAGCTATTATAGGTAAATACTTCAAAACGTTTTTCCCACTCCTGACTGAATTCAGGATCAGGATTAAGAAAATAGGGAATTACAAATTGTTGAATCTCTTTATTCTCATGTTGAGAAAAAAAACGTTTAATTTCATCCTGATCTTTTGCATGAGAGGCAATAAAGGCATACTCTTCATATATTTCTTGAAGAATCCCTTGACTGAATTGAATCTCTTCTTCATGAAATTCATCAAAAATATATTGATCTATTCTCATCGGGACAATCTGTGTTCTTTCGGAGATTGTTTGTTCAACATCAATTTGGTACATCCCATATTTAAGAATAAGCAATATGATATTCTTTTCAATAATATTGAGTTGATTTTCTGTAAATTGAGGTTTCTTTTGAGGTAATATTTTGGGGTCGGATGGAGTAGATTGCGTGGAGGGAGCTTTCTCCTTTTGGTGCATTTTCTTCCAAACCACTTTCCGAAGTTGTACATTGAGAATTTCTTCTTCAAGGTTAAAAAGAGAAGCACACTCTTTAATATAGAAAGAACGGGTTATATTATCTCTAATTTCTGCAATATTATTCACGATTTCCGTAACCATTTCAGCCCGTTTTACAGGATCTTTTCCGGCGTCTTTCGACAAAAGTTGTGCTTTAAACAGTAAAAAATTAACGGCATTTTCTTCAAGATATTCGAGTAATTCGGAATCCCGATGTTTTTTTGAAAAAGAGTCAGGGTCTTCTCCATCCGGCAATAGAACGACTTTAACATTTAATCCTGCGGGAATTAATAAGTCAATTCCCCGTAAAGCTGCTTTTATACCTGCTTTATCTCCGTCGTAGAGGACAGTAATATTTTGCGTTTGGGATAAGATGATTTTAATTTGTCCTTCCGTAAGGGCAGTTCCGGAGGAAGCAACTACATTTTCGATTCCGGCTTGGAAGAGTGACAGCACATCTGTATAGCCTTCAACTAAATAGACATTATCCTTGGCTCTTATTGCTTTTTTTGCATAATAAAAACCATACAAAATATTGCTTTTATGGTAAATCTCACTTTCAGGAGAGTTGAAATATTTGGCAGTTTTATCATCTTTTTTTAGGATACGCCCTCCAAAACCGACCGTTTTTCCTAAATGATTATGGATGGGAAATATTACCCTACCGCGGTAAAAATCAAAATATTTATCACTTTCTGTCTTTTTGGTCAACCCTGTTTTGAGAAGATGTTTCATTTGATAGCCGTTTTTAAGGGCTTCTTGAGTAAAATGATCCCATCCGTCAGGATTATATCCCAATTTAAAGCGTTCGATGGTGCTTTCTTTGAATCCTCGCTCTTTGAAATAGGAAAGAGCAATATTGCGGCCATCCTCAGTATTGAATAATTGATCTATGAAATATTTTTCCGCATAACTGTTTAGGGCAAATAAACTTTCATTTTCACTTTGTTGTGCAAGCTCTTCATCTGTTTTAGCTTCCTCTTCTTCTATATGAATATTGTATTTTTTTGCCAAATAGTGAAGTGCTTCGGGATAAGAAATTTTCTCATGTTCCATTAAAAAATGAACCGCATTTCCTCCACTATCGCAGACGAAACATTTAAAAATTCCCAAGCGGGGACTGACATACATTGATGGATTTTTATCATCGTGGAAAGGGCAAAGACCAACCCAATTTTGTCCTCTTTTTTTAAGTGCGACAAAATCTCCTACGACATCTTCAATTTTTGATGCCAACAGAATCTCATCAATGGTCTGTTTTGAAATCATCTATCGATCCACTTTTAATTTTTTGAAAAAATCATCATTTCGGATTACATGATAAGCTTGTTGGAAAGCATCATCGCTCATCAAGAAAATTTCGTATGCTTGTCCGAAACCATACAAAGTGCGTGCCATTTCAAATTTTAAATATTCTTTGATAAAATCGGGAACTTTATCAAGGTTGCGAAGTTTCATAGATTCGTCGTAAGATTTTTTTAGATATTCGGAAAGTAATTCATAAAACTGTTCTTTATTTTGATCAAAAGCATCTGGTGTTGCATACAATGAATCTAACTTTTTCTTTTCACTTTGGGTGAAATTTTTAACCCTTTGGGCAAAATCAAAAGAAACACTATCTGTGATTCCTTTATTTTTTGCGTATGCAATAAGTTCATCATAGAGGATTTTATCTACAATAAAATTATTTTTAAAAGATTTAATCGAAGGATATTCTTCTTTCAACTCCTCACGATGTTTTTCCATATAATTCATTGTGTATTCTCCAAAAATACCTTTTCTAATCATTTCATTAAAAAGAGAAGAATACTTGCTTGTATCGATGGGAATAAATATATCAGGCATGATGCCACCACCTCCGTATACTATTCTTCCTCTTGGAGTCGTATATTTGAGAGAATCTGGAAAAGAAATACTATCTGCGGTTAAGTACTCTCCGTGTTTATATCTGTTTGACAATTCGCTATAATAACTATCTAATCCGTCTTTATATGGTTTTTGGATGCATCTCCCTGTAGGGGTGTAATAATGAGAGATAGTAAGTCGGAGCATAGAGTGATCTGGAAGATAGAGAGGCTTTTGAACGAGTCCTTTTCCAAATGTTCTGCGTCCCATAATGATGCCCCGGTCCCAGTCTTGTACGGCTCCGGAAACAATTTCGCTGGCAGAAGCAGATCCCTCATCTACTAAGACAATCAGTTTCCCTTTTTCAAAATTTCCTATTTCCGTAGCACGAAATTCTTGTCCGGTTTTTCTAAAATTATTAGTATACACAATCATCAAATCTTTAGAAATAAATTCGTCGGCAATTTTAAAAGCTACATCTAAATAGCCGCCACCATTACCTCGCAAGTCGAAGATGAGATTTTTCATACCTTCTTTCTTCAATTTTGCAACAGCTTCTTTGAATTCATCCGGAGATGTTTGAGAAAATCTTTCTAATCGAATATATCCTACTTCCTTGTCTACCATAAATGCAATATTAATGCTGTTCATGGGGATTTTATCTCGAGTAATAGTAAAATTTAATATTTTAGATCCTCTTTTGATTGTAACTGCCACTTTCGTGCCTTTTTTGCCACGGAGATGCGATTGTACCCATTTATTGTTGATTTCCTTGCCATGTGCAGTCAAACTGTCAACAGTCAAAATTTTGTCTCCGGGTAATATTCCAACTTTTTCGGAAGGTCCGTTTACAACCACTTCCATTACATTGATAGTATCCATAATGAGTTGGAAAGTTACTCCAATCCCCTCAAAAGAACCTTGTAAAGGTTCATTGGTTTGTTGAACATCTTCTTTCGGAATATAAATGGAGTGTGGATCAAGCTCTTTTAACATTTCAATGACTCCTTTTTCAATTAAATCATCAAAGTTTACAGTATCAACATATCGATCATTCAACTGTTTTAAGAACTGGGTCATTTTATTCGTGTGGAGCGCATAAGAAGGATTTTGAGCCCATAATAAATTGGTAAATCCAAGTGTTAAAATGGCGAATATGATTAAAATTCTTTTTTGAAGTTGACTATAGTTCATTTTATTTCGATTTAATTATATTTTGTGTTAGTGATAGAATATTTAAAGAATTAATCTGGCATTCTTCAAATATTCATATTTTTCTATTTGTTTGATTATTTATAAATTTTGAAAAATGATTTTTATTTTTTTTGAATTTCAAAAATACAATAAATTTCCTTATATATAAAGAAAAAAACTCTTACCAGAGGCCATCAAAGGTTGTCCATATATAATCTCCGGTTTCCCAAGCTTTTGAAACGGCATCCTGCCCAGAATTATTGGTATAGCGGGTTAAGAATTCAATAGCAGCATTTTTTCCTTCTTTTTCTATTAAGTCAAGGGCTCTATTTTCAATAATTGGTTGGTTCGCAAAGAAAGAACTTTGTATGGGGTTCCAAACGGCATCCACAACTTGATGCATATCGCCCCATCTTTTGGCAGTTATAGTTCCCAATCGGTTAAACGCCCACCAGGCAGATTTCGGACTAAAGCCGGTTAAGCGTCCGCAGGTTTTGTATGTCTCCGGGAGGTCGGTAACAGAACCATAAATAGGAATATAAACTGATGAGGCCACATTGTCTAAAGCGAACCAACATAATCCGCCAACTTCATCAGGAAGGAAATTCCGACATTGAATGATGGTAGCATAAACGGTGAAATGAACGGCAATTGCTCGTTCTCCTCGCCAGTGCCACCCTCCGTTTATTTTATGTAACTTCAATTCGTCTGCTTTCATAAACGGATTTGCCAAAGGCGAAATTACGGTTTTTCCGTTTTTGTCCGTTACCGTGAGGTTTTTGCGCATATCAAATTCAGTACCTTCGTAGTAATCTTTGAAAATACGAACCATATCATCTAATGATACTAACGAGTCCGGTTTTACGGAAAATGGATAATTCTCTGAATTTGGATCTAACTTAAGCGACGGAGCCAATAAGTCAAAAACCCGCCATTCTCTTCGTCTACAAGCTAGCATCGATCTGCTTTCAGGAGCATAGGCGTATGCAAATCTAAATGTACCCTTTGTTTTATCATACCAACCATTTTCTTCGGCCACCGAAAAAACATTATCAGAATACATAAAATAATCTTTATTTTTTGTATCGATTTCAAGGATGGTCGATGCATTGGCGTTCACGGAAATATGTTCATCCGGAACACGTTGTGCTGCCCAAACAGCACCGACTTTCCCTTTTCCGGGTCCTACAATCTCCAAGTGCCAAACTTCATTTTTGTCGGCAATGGTCAAACACTCACCGGAATCATTCCATCCGTATTTTTTTAAGAGTTCTCCACTCATTTGGATAGCTTGCCGTGCAGTAGAACACCGTTGCAATATAAGCATACACAAGGATGAACAATCAATTAATCCACTATCGGAGCGCAATTCCGG
>CAZWCI010000054.1:0-10810 GCA_964632815.1 uncultured Lentimicrobiaceae bacterium
TGGTTCTCCCGTTCGATAATTGACTCCGGAACTGAAACCATAAATTTGGCATTAGACTACTTTTTTGTTCGGATTTGGGCAGTCCCGGCAACCCTCATGCTTTACGTTACCAATGGTTGGTTTATCGGAATGCAGAATGCCAAAACCCCAATGTATGTTGCCCTCGTGTCAAATGTAGCTAATATTTTATTCAGCTGTTTATTTGCGTTGGTTCTTAACATGGGAATTCAAGGCGTTGCTTTAGGAACTGTTGTGGCACAATACTGCGGACTATTACTTTCAATTGTACTTTTTTTAAAAGATTATCGCCCGCTGTTGGCTGCTGTGGAAATACGACAAAGTTTGGTCATTGATGAGATGAAGAACTTCTTTAAAGTAAATATAGATATCTTTTTACGTAATTTATGCGTCATCGCCGTTTTCACATTTATTCCTTATGTCTCGGCAAGTATGGGTGACCGTATTCTGGCCGTCAATACACTTCTACTGCAACTATTTATGCTCTTTTCATATATTATGGATGGATTTGCATACGCAGGTGAAGCCTTAACCGGCCGATTCATCGGAGCCAAAAACCACTCATCATTACAAAAAGCAATTAAATATCTACTCATTTGGAGTGCTATCCTTGCTTTCTCTTTCACCTTCCTTTTCTTTGCGGCAGGAGATAAAATATTATATATACTCACTGATAATGCCAGCATCATTAAAGATGCTATGAAATATATCCATTGGACCATCTTGGTTCCTATAGCAGGATTTGCCGCTTTTCTATTTGATGGAGTTTATATTGGAGCAACAGCGTCCAAAGCAATGCGCAATATTGTGGTTCTCGCGACCATTCTCTTTTTCGCAATCTATTATCTGTTTGAAACCAAATTAGGGAACAATGGTCTTTGGATTGCTTTGCTGCTGTTCTTAACGCTTCGCAGCATCCTGATGTGGAGTTTAAATCAAAAAGTTTTGGGATTAAGAAAGAATTAAATTCTTCTCTTTAATAATCTTTCTAAGATTTATTAATGCATATCGCATTCTTCCCAAAGCAGTATTGATACTCACCCCTGTTTGATCGGAAATATCTTTGAAACTGATTCCTTGAAAAATTCTCATTTCAAGCACTTCGCGTTGTTCATCCGGAAGATATTGTACAATGTGCTTTACATCTTTATAAATCTGATCCGTAATCATCTTCTGCTCCACAGACATATCCACTTCTGAGATGAAATCAAAAATATCAAAATCATCATTCGATTCAAAAGTAGGCATTCTTTGAATCTTCCGATAATAATCAATCTTAAGATTATTGGCAATACGCATTACCCATTGTAAAAACTTACCTTCTTCTTTATAATTGCCGGAACGCAAGGTATTAATCACTTTGATGAAAGTATCTTGAAAAATATCCTCTGCCAATTCGCGGTTTTTCACAGAAAGCATAATATAAGAAAATACTTTCTTCTCGTGACGCAAAATTAAAGTTTTTAAAGCTGATTCATCACCGTTTACATAACGGGAGATCAATTCATTATCACTCAATGCTATCGTTTTCATACGATTCTCCTTTCTTTAATTTGTAATAAAATCAAAAAGGTAAAATTATATCGATAGCGTCTCTCCTATTATTTTAATTGATAATGATTGAATTAACAAGGCAAAGATACAACAAAAAAGAGGTGTTTGTCAAGTTTTTTTAAAAAAAATTTAGATTAAAAAACATAAAAACTTGATAATCAGTCTAATATTTTTCATCTTTTGCCTTTGCAATATTAAAACAATGGCGGCAAAGGGGCTCATAACTATCTTTTTCCCCCAATAACACCTGTTTTTGCTCTGCTACAAGACGGTGAGAATTTTGGGCTAACTCTCCGCAATGAACACAAATGGCATGTACTTTGGTCACATATTCAGAAATAGCCATCAATTGAGGCATCGGTCCGAATGGATTTCCCAGATAATCCATATCCAATCCGGCAACGATTACCCGAATACCCGCATTGGCAAGTTCATTACATACACTCACAATTCCTTCATCAAAAAACTGCACTTCATCAATGCCGACCACTTCCACCGTTTCCATATTGACATAAATCAGAATCTCTGCAGAATTGTTAACCGGCGTCGAAATCATGGCGTTGGAATCGTGCGACACCACTTCATCTTCATCATATCGGGTATCAACTGCCGGCTTAAAAAGTTCAATTTTCTGATTGGCAAATTGCGCCCGTTTAATTCTTCTTAGTAACTCTTCCGTTTTACCGGAAAACATAGATCCGCATACCACTTCAACCCACCCTTTGTGTTTACTTCTGTTGGCTTTGCTTTCTAAAAACATAATTTATTATGATAAAGTGAATGAATAAATTTGTATTTTTGACCTCTTTTAATATTGCAAATTTAATAATCATTTTTGATATATAAATCATAAAAATATGAATAGTTTTAAACAACATCAAAATTTTCAAGAAATTTTATCCGAACTGATTGATAATATTAATATTATCCGCAATCAGTGTATAGATTTAACTCCTATAGAAAAAGATATTTTATTAGAAAATTTAAGGCAAGCATATTCGGCGTTGTTACACTATTCTCCCTCTCAAGTAGCTTCTCCGATGGAACCCATAACTGAAATTCATTCCAAAGAAAAAGAAATTAAAAACATCCCGGAAGAAGTTAAAATTACCTCTGTTAATAAAAATGATCATGTTTCAACTTCGGAAACCGAAAAAGAAGAAATTGTTGAAATTCCGGTTATGGAAACGAACCCCGAAATTGAAGAAATCGATGAGCCGACAGAAGATACTCCTTTATTGATTGAAGAAGAAGAGTTCTTCGCAAATGAAGATTTTCCTGAAGAAGAGCCCATCCAAATTCCACAAACAGATGCGCCCGAAGATGTTCGCCCCGACGATGATCTGATTGTTTTTTTCCCGGAAGAAAATCAAAATGAAAAAATAGATTCCCCTACCCCTCCTATAAAAGAAACTAAGCCTATCGAAAAGAATCAGAAAAAAGAACCTGCTCCGAAACCGGCAGAAACACTCTTTGGGGACGAACCTACCATTTTTATTTCCAAAACAGAAAAGAAAACCGAAGTGCGCTCTTTAAACGACTTGCTTCATGTACAAATTGAAGAACATTCTCTGCTATCCAAAATTCAAAAAACCAAAATTGACGATTTGTCTAAAGCTATATCCATTAATGACAAATTCTTATATATCAAAGAATTATTTAAAAATCAGGGAGAAGAGTTCAGTAAAGCAATTCAAACATTAAATCAGTGCAGAAATATTGATGAAGCGTTTGAAGAGATTGAAAAATTGAAAAAATACTATTATTGGGATTCCACCTCAACCGCCTATCTCTCTTTGTGTGATTTAATTCGGAGAAAATTTGCTTAAAAATCCTTATTTTTTGTTTGTGTGAGGATTTGCAAAATCGGGGTTGGTAAGAAACTGCTCATCGGTCAGAGTCAGCAAAAATGCTTTTAAATCCGCTAATTGTGTGGGTGTTAACAATGCCCCACCCTCGTTAATTTTATGCATTAGCGAATGAACATAAGGGGAATAGACCAATCCTGTATTATAAAACTCCAATACTTCATCCAGCGTTTTAAACCTGCCATCAAACATATAAGGTGCTGAAACTTCCACATTTCTCAGAGAAGGTGCTCTGTATGCCCCGATATCTGAAGTATTTCCGGTAAATCCATACCGATCCCGAGGATCCGTAAATTCCGATTCAAGGGCGTTGTTGTAAAACAGGTTGGTTGTAAACAGCGGAGTTCCCTCACTCCCATGACAATGGAAACAATCTGCCCCTTCTTCAGTAGTAAAAAGAATATAGCCCCGCAACTCCGAATCGGTTAGTTGGGCTTCACCCCTCATATAACGATCAAACTTGGAATCGGCAGAGATGAGTGTTCGTATAAATTGCGCTACCGCTTTTTCAATTCGCTCAATGGTTATATCGGAAGTTCCGAATGCTTTTTTGAACATTTCCGGATAATAAGCATCCGTTTTAATGGCAGCTACGGCCTTTTCAATGGTGGTATTCATCTCGTGGGGTGCAATAATGCCCATACTCACAACATCTTCCAGCGTTCTGCGATTCGGATTGGGATTGGCTTCACAAATCATTCCGTTCCAAAAATAGCCTTCATGATTAAAAACAAGATTCATCAGCGGCATTGGATTGTGTGGTGTCGGGATTCCGGTTACTCCAAAAGTTTGTCCATCCGGAAAACGGGGATTATTCATTCCGACATCAAAATTATTGGCTTGCACATGGCAGGTAGCACAACTCATCATCGAATCGGAATCTGTGCCGGTATAACCACTAAGGCGTGTATCATAAAACAGATAACGTCCCAAGGCAACTCCTTCTATTGTTAAGGGATTATTGGACGGAATATTCACCAACGTGGGGAAAAATCGCGGAATTTGAAGATGATACGGTGTCGCACTCCATGGAATCTCATCCGGCAACGGTTCCTTATCGCAAGCATGAATTCCCAGTATCATACCAACTGCCGCTGCAAAAAACAACGTTCCGAATAAAACTTTCCGCGTTACTCTATTCATCCGCATTTGATTCATAACATGCAAAAATATCATTTTTTTTCAATATAGTACGATAAAGATTTGACAATTACTTACAGATTCTTCGCTTTGCATTATAGTTACTTTATCAGAGTTGTATCAAGTTTTTGTAATATATCCTGAACTTCAAAATTTAATATTGAAAAAGCAAACCATTTTTTTCCTAAGTCTTTCAATGATGCCCCTATATTATACACTGTTTTTCTATCAATAATCAGAAAGCGGTCATGAGACTTATTAAATTGATTTATTGTTATATCGGGATATTGAGAATTATATTTCTTCAAATCAAGTTTCGTCTCTTTAGTTACTATTGAAGTGTAAATGATAACCTCCACCCTTTTTTGCCTCTTCGCCAACAAAAGAAGTACACTTTCATCAATATAGTTATCAATAAGAATAATAGATTTTTGAGCTTTTCTAATTAAATCGGCTACAAATACATAAGCATCAAACACTTGTCCTTCAAAAAAAATGCCCTGACTTGGTGGTAACCCTGAATTTATTTGCAAATCAATTCCATCAATTCTTTTTGTTAACATATCAAAATTTTCTTCGATTCTATTCATTCGGTTATTAAGAGCATACCCTTTAAGCAAGTATTCTTTTAGTATTTTGTTTGCCCAAATACGAAATTGAGTACCTTGTTTAGATTTAACCCTATAGCCTACCGAAATTATCACATCAAGATTAAAATATTCAAGTTTACTTGTTAGAATTTTTTCTTTCATGGCTCCGTGCTGAGTGGTATG
The DNA here is from genome assembly GCA_964632815.1 of uncultured Lentimicrobiaceae bacterium. GTDB lineage: Bacteria > Bacteroidota > Bacteroidia > Bacteroidales > WCHB1-69 > DUOL01. The sequence goes on from CAZWCI010000054.1 coordinate 5,354, forward strand.
TGCAAAAAATGCACATACCACTTCTTTTAGTAATTCTCCTTCTTTAAAGATATTATTGATATGACGATTTACAACAGTTCTGTCTCTGCCAAATAAAATACTAATTTGCTCTATACTGAGCCAAACCGTTTCTTTATCAATTCTTACTTCAAGTCGGGTAGATGTTTCATCTGCTTGATAAATAATGATCTCATCTTTCATCGTATAGTTTTTTTCAAGTTAAAAAAACAAAAGAAATGTATTTTATAAAAAAATCATACAGTGAAATTGGAATTTGATGCAAACTCCAAAAATTTTTAGTACTTCAAAAATCAATCACATTTTCTATTTTTACAAGGAACTTTGAATCTTGATTATTTAAATATGTTTAGAATATATTTTTTAAGACAATAAGCATAAATAACTTTTATTTAAATGAATCAAAATAAATAGAAAAAATCTAGAATACGCTCTTTTTAAATTGAGATTTATTAAAATAAAAGTTACTTTTGTCATTGTCTTTATAAGAGTTGGCATACATTTTAAATCCAAAATATACTATGAAATATGAATGATATTATTGACAAAATCCGGAATCAACTTAAAGAAAATATTGACATCAAAACACAAGAAAATAGTCAAAGATTTTTTAAAGAAAAAATTGAATTTTATGGAGTCAAAGTTCCGGTAGTTAACAGAATCAGTAAAGATTATTTCAAGAAAATTGAAGCATTCGATAAATCTGAGATTTTTAAACTAATTGAAATTCTTTGGCAATCTAGTATTTTGGAAGAATCATTCATTGCGTGCAATTGGACTTATTCTCTTCGAAAGAGTTTTCATCCAACTGATTTTACAATATTTAAAAAATGGATTGATTTGTATGTAAACAATTGGGCTTCATGTGACACGTTCTGTAACCATTCATTGGGAGAATTCATTCAAATGTATCCTGAATTCTTAGTTGAACTAAAAATATTTACAAATTCCCAAAATAGATGGATGAGAAGAGCCGCGGCTGTTTCTTTAATTATACCTGCAAGAAAAGGGTTATTTCTGGATGCAATTTTTGAAATCGCCAATATTCTAATGACAGACAAAGACGATTTAGTGCAAAAGGGCTATGGGTGGATGTTAAAAGCCGCAAGTGAAGCACATCAACAAGAAGTCTATGATTTTGTAATGAAAAAAAAGTCCATAATGTCTCGAACTTCTTTACGTTATGCTATAGAAAAAATGCCAAAAGAGATGAGAGAACAAGTAATGAAGAAAGATTAAAATACGCTAATTGGGGGAGTTCTATTATATATTCGAGAGAAACAAAATGAAATTTCATTTTGCCATTCCCCTCGCGTGAGGTCGCAGGCGGAAAGCCCGCAAGGACGGAAGCCGATGTGCCGCTGCTGCAAAAAAGCGACCGGAGGAAGCTCTTTTTGCAGCTTTGCGAGCACACGGCTTCCGGACGCGGACTTGGAGCCGGAGACCGACGGCGAAGCCGGCACGCCCACATAAAAAAAATAAAACTTCTCTTCATTTTGAAGCTATTTTTTAGTCGGAAGCAAATAATTACATAATTTCATGTAAATTTGCATTTTTATAAAAACAGCTTCGAATGTTTTCTATTGCCGATATTATCGAATTTTTACACCCCAAAGCAGTTCATCTTTCTGCTCCGGATTCTATTATTACGGATTTAGTTTTTGATAGTCGCAAAGTGATTCTCCCTGAGAAGTCGCTTTTTTTTGCCATTAAAACAGAAAAAAATGACGGTCATGCCTACATCGAAGAATTAATAGAAGCCGGGGTGCATCATTTTATCATCACCCAATCGCCCGATCATTATACCTCTTTTGCACATTGCACTTTTATTCAGGTGGAGGATGCTATTGAAGCCATGCAAAACATCGCTGCAAAACATCGGAATTTGTTTGATATTCCGGTAATCGGAATTACGGGGAGCAATGGAAAAACGATTGTCAAAGAGTGGCTTTCGATGATGTTGGGCGAAGATTATTACATTGTTAAAAATCCGAATAGTTATAACTCTCAAATCGGCGTTGCTGTATCGGTATTCCGGATAAATCCGTCGCATGAATTGGCATTGTTTGAAGCAGGTATTTCCCGCTCCGGCGAAATGGAACGATTGGCAACCATCATCCAGCCGACCTTGGGGATTCTGACCAATATCGGCAGCGCTCATTCCCAGTTTTTCGCCAATGATGAACAGAAATTGACGGAAAAATTAAAGTTGTTCCGCGATTGTAAACAGTTGATTTATTGCGCCGACAACCCACTGATAGCAAGCACTCTCGAAGATAAACGCTATCAAGAAATAGAGAAAATATCCTGGGGAAAATCTCCGTCCGCTCAATATCAAATTACCCGTTTTGAAAAACACGAGCGGTACACCGAAATTGAACTTAACGGACAACTCATTGAGATTCCGTTTACCGATGCCGCCTCCATAGAAAATGCGCTTCATACGGTTGTCTGCTTGCATCTCTTCGGCTATCCGTACACTGCCATCAACAAAAAACTGGCGCAGTTGACGGCCGTCAATATGCGTATGGAAATTAAAGAGGCCAACGAGCACTCCATCATCATCAATGACACCTATAGTTTGGATTTGAATTCTCTTAAAATTGCCTTGGATTTTCTCAACTCACAACAGCAATATTCGAAAAAAAGTTTGATTATTTCCGATTTCCATCAATCCAAACCGCTCCAAGAGGAAGACTTTAAAGAGATTGCACGGTTGTTGGAACGCAACCACCTGCATCGGCTCATTGCAGTCGGGGAGGATTTTTCGCAACACCAGCACTATTTTTCCGAATCGGAATACCACTACAAAGCCTCCTTTTACAAAACAACGGAAGCATTAATTGATGAGCTGGAAACATTTCATTTCAAAAATGAAGCCATCCTGATTAAAGGAGCAAGAAACTTTCGTTTTGAACGAGTGGCTGCCCTATTGCAGTTTAAAACTCATCAAACAGTGATGATGGTCAATTTGCCGGCCGTTATTCATAACCTCAACCATTATCGGGCGCGCTTACAACCTGAAGTGAAAATTGTCGCTATGGTTAAAGCTTTGTCTTACGGACTTGGCGACGCCGAGTTGATCAACGAATTACAATACCATAATATTGACTACCTGGCAGTGGCATACGGAGATGAGGGCGTGCGCTTACGAAAACGAAACATCAAAACTCCAATTATTGTCTTGGGCGCCGAAGCCCATAGTTTCGATATTCTGATTCATTATCAATTGGAACCGGAAATTTTCAATCTCCATTATCTGCGCCAATTGGAACAGACCTTGCAAAATTATCCGAGCCAAACCGACTTTAAAATCCACATCAAGCTGGACACAGGCATGCACCGATTGGGGTTTGATGAAGCAGAACTTGAAGAACTGATTCAGATTCTCCAAGGGCACCCACAAATTAAAATCGCCTCCGTTTTCTCGCACCTTGCGGCGGCTGAAGATCCCGGGGAAGATGACTTTACGCGAAAACAGATTGCCGATTTTGGCCGGATGAGCCAATACATCAGAGAACACTTTAATTATCCTATCTTACGCCATATTCTCAACTCCGCCGGCATCACCCGATTCCCCGAAGCACAATTTGACATGGTGCGATTAGGATTAGGACTTTATGGCTTCTCTTCATTAGAAGAAGACCGCGACCGACTGCAACACACCGTCACCTTAAAATCCATTGTCACCCAAATAAAAACCATCCGGAAAGGGGAAACTGTCGGCTATAATCGTACTTTTACCGCTCCACGTGACATGTCGGTCGGCATTGTTCCTATCGGCTACGCGGACGGCTTTTTCCGTGAACTGAGCAACGGCGTAGGGACTGTCATCATTAACCGAAAACACGCCCCTATTATCGGGAAAATCTGTATGGATATGTGTATGATTGACTTGTCCGAAATAGAAAATGTACATATTGGCGATGATGTTATTATTTACGGAGAAGAAAACCGCATTGATGACATCGCCGACCGGATTCAGAAAACGCCCTACGAGCTGTTGACCGCCATTTCAAGACGGGTTCCACGCATTTATGTTATGGAATAGCAGGTCTTTACAAAAAAAAACAGGAACAATATACTACTTCTTTTGCAGTAAGGTAATTCTTTCAACCGTCCGCTCCCGCGACTTCTCCATTCGTTCTAACTGTGCATCCGTGAATTTGTTTTTTAGGGAATCCTGAGCCAACACATACTCTGTCGGGACCACTTCATACACATTTTTCCCTTCGTGCTGATACTTATGAACCCAAGTCGGATAAAAAGAAGCATTGGCAATAAAAATCGGATTAGCGGCTGTTTTTTGCAAGGTTACTTCCACATATAGTCCGTCCTCCGTATTATAGTTTTCGAGGGTCTCATAACGCTGATTGCTGATAAAATTTCCGGCAGAATAGACCACCAAAGTAGTATGTTGACGCACAGAATCAAACAGATAATCAACCGGTTGCACCACGTGAGGATGACTTCCGAACACAATATCCACTCCGATTTTGTTCAGACTGTCGGCCAGTGCCAACTGATAAGCAGAAGGCATTATTCTGTATTCATCGCCCCAATGGATAATGAACACCACGACGTCAGCCCCCTCTTTGAGCATATTTTGATACTCTTTTCGCATTTCAGCGGTCGTTTCGCCAAGATTTTGCGGATTAAATGAATTAATTCGCGCGGCATCCTCTTTCTTGATTCGCAATCCGTTAATGGTAACCGTATCACCATAACGTCCCGATTCATAGGTATATGCAATCACCCCGATATTAACACCTTTGACAGGATAAATCAAATATCGTTTTTCCTCTGTAGAGGAGCGAGAACCTGTAAAAAGCAGTTGCTGTTCCTTCAGTACTTGCATGGTACGCAGCAATCCGTGCGTACTTCGGTCGTACATGTGGTTATTGGCCGTACTCAAAATATCAAAGCCTGCATTTTTCAGCGCGTCGGCCAGTGCGTCAGGCGTATTAAACATCGGATAAGCGCTATATCCTTTTTCTTTCCCCGAAAATGTCGTTTCCAAATTCCCGATCATCAGATCATTAGCTTGAAACATTGAAGTAAGCCAAACATAATTGTTATTAAAATCATACGTCGAATCATCCTGTTTTTGTGCATTTAATTGCGTCAAATGTGCCATAATATCGCCTACGAAGCCGATACGAATCCGCGTGGTATCTTCATTCGGAGATGGTATTTGTTCATTTGTTTCCGCAAAATGACAAATCGCAGGTTTTGTATAAGAAATCGACGCAAAAAGAATGGAAAACAGCAACAATCCCAACAAGGTAATAGCAAGAGTCCCAACATTTTTATTTTTGATAATGGCCATATTTCAACAGATATCAATAACTAATAGGATGCAAAAATACAAAATAGTTCCACACCTAATCTTCATCTTATTAATAAATAGAATATTAATTATCAGGGCGTGCCGGCTTC
>CAZWCI010000055.1:0-2903 GCA_964632815.1 uncultured Lentimicrobiaceae bacterium
TTTGATATAATTTCTATTTAAAGATATATTTATATCAACAATTAAATAAAAAAAATAGTGGCTACCTGATAGGAGCCACTATTTTTGTTTAGATTAGTTCAGGAATTACTTCCCTTCACTTAATTTTTTATAGCCATTATAACGCCATTTTGCGTTTTCTTCCGTAGCACGGAAAAGTTCTTCAGCTTCTTGCGGGAAGGTTTTTAGCAAGGAGTTATAACGTACTTCACTCATAATAAAATCACGGAATTTAGACCAATCCGGTTCTTTGCTGTCAAGAACAAAACCATTTTCTCCTTTGTCTTCAAGTTCCGGATTATAACGCCATAAGTGCCAATATCCGCAATCAACAGCCAATTTTTCTTCGTATTGAGTACGTCCCATTCCTAGTTTTAATCCATGATTAATACAAGGAGCATAGCATATAATCAAAGAAGGACCGTCAAAAGCTTCCGCTTCCTTGATCGCTTTAAAATACTGATTTTGGTTTGCACCCATAGCCACTTGAGCCACATATACATAACCATATGATTTTGCAATCATGCCCAAATCTTTCTTGCGAATTTTCTTACCTGATGTAGCAAATTTAGCCACTGCACCTGCAGGAGTTGCTTTAGAAGACTGACCTCCCGTATTGGAATAAACTTCTGTATCAAGAACCAGCACATTTACATTTTCGCCGGAAGCTAAAACATGGTCTAATCCTCCAAATCCGATATCATAAGCCCAACCGTCCCCTCCAAAAATCCATTGAGATTTTTTAGCCAACAGGTGTTTCAATTCGATAATCTCTTTACAATAAGTACAATCACATTTTTCAGCTAAAGGAATAATTTGATCCCCTATTTTTTTACTTTCAATGGTGCTGTTTTTATGCTCGATCCACTGTTTAAACAATCCTTTTAACTCCTCTGAACAACAAGTACAACCTGCAATAGCTTCCGTCATAATACGTTCGATTCTATCGCGAAGCTGACGTGTGGCCGTAGCCATCCCGAAACCGAATTCCGCATTATCTTCGAACAATGAGTTTGCCCATGCAGGGCCAAAACCACTTTGATAATTTTTGCAATAAGGAGTTGCCGGAGCAGATCCCCCGTAAATGGAAGAACAACCCGTTGCATTAGCAATTATCATTTGTTCGCCAAAGAGTTGTGTAATCGCCTTAATGTAAGGAGTTTCTCCACAACCTGCACACGCACCCGAAAACTCAAAGAGCGGTTGTGCAAACTGACTATTTTTAACAGAAGCCGTTTTGTCTATCAAATTATCTTTATAAGTTACTTTTTTCTGAGCATAATCCCAATTTTTAGTTTGTGGTAATTGAGATTCAAGAGATTTCATAACGAGTGCTTTGTTTTTAGCCGGACATACATCGGCACAATTACCGCACCCCGTACAATCAAGAACAGAAACTTGCATTCTGAAATGCATTCCTGCCATTTCTTTCGGAGCTTTAATATCAAGCGTTTCCATTCCGGCAGGTGCATTTTTCTTTTCTTCATCCGTCATCACAACAGGACGAATAACAGCGTGAGGACAAACATAAGAGCATTGATTACATTGAATACAATTTTCAGGTTGCCACTCGGGTACATGAACTGCAATTCCTCGTTTTTCATATTCGGTAGTTCCTGCAGGGAAAGTTCCATCTTCATAACCTGTAAATGCGCTCACCGGAAGATCATTTCCTTTTTGAGCCAACATCGGTTCTACAACATTTTTAATAAATTCAGGAATATCACGAGTGTCTTTTTCAGCTTTAATTTCGATTTTTGCCCATTCTGAAGGGATCTCAACTTTCATAACTTCTCCTCCACGATCTACAGCTGCATAGTTCATCTTCACAATATTTTCCCCTTTTCTTCCGTAAGATTTCACAATAAATTTCTTCATTTGATCTACGGCAAGTTCATAAGGAATTACACCGGAAATCTTGAAGAATGCAGACTGAAGAATAGTATTTGTACGATTTCCAAGTCCGATTTCTTCCGCAATACCAGTTGCATTGATGATATACATATCAATTTCTTTTTCTGCCAAATATTTCTTCACATTATCAGGAAGATGTTTTTTGGTATCTTCTACACTCCAAGGAGAGTTATATAAAAATGTTCCTCCTTTTTTCAGACCTCTTAAGCAATCATATTTACTCAAATAAGCCGGAACATGAACTGCAACAAAGTCCGGAGTTCCTACGAGATAAGGAGCTCTAATCGGATAGTCACCAAAACGAAGATGTGAACAAGTATATCCACCAGATTTTTTACTATCATAATCAAAATAGGCTTGACTATATTTATTTGTATTATCACCTATAATTTTGATTGAATTTTTATTGGCACCAACTGTTCCGTCTGCACCTAACCCATAAAACTTAGCTTCATAAGTTCCTTTGGGAAGAATTGAAAATTCCGGAAGATGAGGAAGTGATTTATTTGTAACATCATCAACAATTCCTATAGTAAATTGATTTTTAGGGGTTGCTGCTTTTAAATTATTAAATACTGACACCAAATGAGCCGGAGTAGTATCTTTGGAAGAAAGACCATAACGACCGCCAATAATAAGTGGACGATTTCCTTCAAAATCTTTATTATTACTGAATGCTTCAACGATGTCTAAATAAAGAGGATCTCCATTAGCACCGGTTTCTTTCGTTCTATCCAATACACAAATGCGCTGAACGGTTTTCGGCATTACATCAAAGAGATATTTAATTGAGAAAGGACGATAGAGATGAACAGAAATGAGTCCTGTCTTTTCTCCTTCTGCATTCAATTTATCTACCACTGTACGAATTACATCTGTAACTGAGCCCATGGCAATTAACACATTCGTTGCATCAGAAGCACCATAATAGGTAAACGGAGCATACTGACGACCCGTAATTTTGCTGATTT
>CAZWCI010000055.1:3003-10751 GCA_964632815.1 uncultured Lentimicrobiaceae bacterium
ATTTCCTTCATATAATCTGCAACTATATCGGGAATTGCATCGTGGAATCTGTTTTGGAGTTCTCTTGTTTGGAAATAGATATCCGGATTTTGAGCAGTTCCTCTTGTCACAGGATGTTCGGGATTAAGCGCTCTATCACGGAAAGCTTTCAGTGCTTCTTGATCGATCAGAGCAGCAACCTTCTCTTGATCGGCAGCTTCCACTTTTTGAATTTCATGAGAAGTTCTGAATCCGTCAAAGAAATGAAGGAAAGGAACTCTTCCTTTAATAGCAGCCAAATGCGCTACCGGAGCTAAGTCCATAATTTCTTGTACGGAACCTGTGGCCAACATTGCAAAACCCGTTTGACGAGTACTCATCACGTCTGAATGGTCCCCAAAAATTGAAAGTGCTTGAGCTGCCAAAGATCTGGCTGAAACATGAAATACTCCCGGAAGTAATTCTCCCGACATTTTATACATATTAGGAATCATCAGCAATAAGCCCTGTGAAGCCGTATAAGTAGTGGTAAGAGCACCAGCCTGAAGAGAACCATGTACTGCTCCCGCAGCACCAGCTTCAGATTGCATTTCAACCACTCTAACGGTTTCATTAAAGATATTCTTTCTTCCAGATGCAGACCACTCATCTATATACTCTGCCATTGTGGAAGATGGAGTAATAGGATAAATAGCGGCTACTTCGCTAAACATGTATGCGATATGTGCTGCAGCACAGTTACCATCGCAAGTCATAAATTTTTTTTCTGCCATAACTTTTTGTTATTTAGTGATATATTAATTTTTCACATTGTTTTCAAAACAGATGCAAAGGTACAAAAAATAGTTTAATCAGGCTATTTTTTCAAGTGAAACTTCTATTTTATATTTTTTATTATAAATCATACTTATATTAATATCTTGCTTTACAGAAATATAAAATAAAAAAATTTAATTGATTTAACTTCCACTTGATTATTTGTTTTCTTTAATAAAAAGCATTAATAAAAAATTGCAATAAAGTACTCCAAAATAATAAAAGCAAAATAAAAAAAATGTATCTTTGCTAAAAATTAGTATCAATGAATTGGTTAGGAATTGTATTAATAATCATATTAGGGTTAGTTGCTCTATTATTGGAGTTTTTAGTATTACCCGGAGGAGTAGTTGGCATAATCGGCGCTTTATTTGTTGGCGCAGGTATTGTTATCTCCTATTTTGAATACGGAGCTGTTGGTGGTTCTATTACCTTAGCAGGCACTTTAATCGCAGTCGTTATTATTATGATTTTAATATTCAGAAACAAATCATGGCGTAAGGTAATGTTACATGATAACGTAACCGGAAAGATGAATGAAATTGATATGGATAAAATTCAAGAAGGAATGAGTGGAATCGCGGTTTCCCGCCTTGCACCTGCCGGAAAAGGGAAATTTGGAAACGAAATTGAAGAGGTGCATTCTGCTCATGGATTTATTGATGTTGGTCAGGAAATTATTATTTCAAAAATAGAAGGAAATAAAATTATTGTTAAATTAAAATAAAATTATCGTATGAATGCTACAACAATTATCATTTTTATCGGATGTTTATTCCTATTAATCTTATTCTTATGGATTGTTCCGCTCGGATTATGGTTTTCAGCCCTACTTTCCGGAGTAAGAGTATCTCTTTTACAACTTGTGCTTATGCCCTGGAGAAAAGTGAAAAGAGAAGTTATCGTAAATGCATTGATTATGGGAACAAAAGCAGACATCCCTTTAAACCGGAATCAATTAGAAGCCCATTATCTTGCAGGAGGACATGTAATTCCTGTTGTAAATGCCCTAATTTCTGCCGGAAAAGCAAATATACCTTTGGATTTCAAAGCTGCTACTGCCATTGATTTGGCAGGTCGTAATGTATTGGAAGCTATTAACACCTCCGTTATTCCTAAAGTAATTGATACGCCGCCGGTTGCTGCCGTAGCAAAGGATGGGATCCAATTGATTGCCCGTGCCCGTGTGACGGTTAGAACCAATATTAAACAGTTGGTAGGTGGTGCCGGAGAAGAAACAATTATTGCCCGTGTCGGCGAAGGAATCGTTACCGCTATCGGTTCTGCCTCAACTCATAAACTGGTTTTGGAAAATCCGGATTCTATTTCCAAATTAGTATTAAATAAGGGTCTTGATTCCGGAACTGCATACGAAATTCTCTCTATTGATATTGCAGATATTGACGTGGGGAAAAACATTGGTGCTATTTTGCAAATGGACCAAGCCAACGCCGACAAAAATATTGCACAAGCCAGAGCAGAAGAACGCCGTGCTATGGCTATCGCATTAGAACAAGAAATGAAAGCCAAAACCCAAGAAGCACGCGCTAAAGTTATTGAAGCTGAAGCTGAAATTCCACTTGCATTGGCTCAAGCTTTTAAAGAAGGAAACTTAGGGGTTTTTGATTATTATAAATTGGAAAACATTAAAGCTGATACTCAAATGCGCGATACAATCGGCAAAGGAGGACAAACCCAAACCAAACAAAAATAATAACAGAATAATTTAATTTGGATATTATTATGAAACAAATTCAATTGTTTTTTTTAATTCTAATCATAATGTGTGTAACAAGCAACGCTCAAGATATTACCTTGCCTAAACCAGAAAAACAAGGAGGCAAACCGTTGATGGAAGTATTGGCAGCAAGACAATCCAATCGCGCCTATTCTCCCAAATATTTGTCGGAACAACAACTCAGCAATTTACTATGGGCTGCTAACGGAATTAATAGAGAAGATAATGGAAAACGAACTGCCCCGTCAGCTCGTAATTGTCAGGAAATTGATGTTTACGTTTTTACCGAAAAAGGCATTTTTATTTATGAACCTCAAGAACACTATCTTAAATTAATCCGCTCCGGTGATTATAGAAAAGACGCTGCTAAACAAGACTTTGCTGCAGAAGCCCCGATCCTATTGATTTATGTAGCCAATTATGATAAAATGACTGCATACGACGATGAAGGAAAAGCTTTTTATGGCGCGACCGATTGCGGAAACGTTAGTCAAAATGTCTATCTCTATTGTGCATCAGAAGAATTACATACAGTTGCCATCGGAATGATTAACAGAGATAAAATTAAAGAATTAATCGGATTTAACGGAAAGGCTATTCTTGGTCAACCCGTTGGTTTTCCGAAATAAATTCAACTTTTGCTCATTAATAAACATTCACTATGAGACGTAAAATCGGTTTACTCCTCTCCTTCTTAATTTTTGTATTGACCATTGGAGATGCACAGAATTATCAATATTCGTATATCCGAATTGACTCTGTCTACGAACCATCCTCCTCTTCTGAAATGAGTGTTTATATCGATAGCTTGAAACAAATCTTTCAACAAGAAATGGACCAAGTTATTGGAATTACAGATGTTCCATTGCAGGTAAAAACACCCCAAAGTGAATTATCTAATCTTTTGACCGATATTGTCTTTGAAGTTGGAAATAACATTTCACTACAAGAAACGGGGACTCCGGTAGATATGTCCCTTCTTAACTTTGGAGGAATCAGAGACCACCTCATCGCACAAGGAAATATTACAGTGGGAGATATTTATATTATCTCCCCTTTTGAAAATACATTGGTTGTTGTCTCCCTTCAAGGAACGGAATTAAAAAAAATGTTTGATAAATTTACACCCTCCGAAAATCAACCTTACTCTAATGCTCAAGTGTTATATCAAGGCGGAAAAATTGCTTCTGTGAACGTAAATGGAAAAGCTATTGAGAATGAGCAAATTTATAGAATCGCAACCTTAAATTTCATTGCAGATGGAGGCGATAATATTCTTACCGGACTAAAAATTGATCAAATCTATCCGACCGGAAAGGTCTTCAGAGATGTCATTATTAATTTTATCAAAGGGAAAAAACAGATTTCCCCTCGTCTTGACAACCGAATTATGATTCAATAATAACTCTTCATCCAGAATTTTCATATAAAAAATGTATAAAAAAATTACTTTTCTCGGTTTCTTTCTATTTAGTCTTCTGTTTTCTATCTCCGGACAAGAATATAGTGTTACCATTCTTCACACCAATGACACACATAGTCAAATTGATCCTTTTCAAGACAAAAAACTAGGAAATGTCGGTGGCGTGCTCCGACGCAATGAACTTATTGAACAAGAACGACTTAAAGATTCTAATTTATTATTGTTAGATGCCGGCGATTTTTTCCAAGGAACCCCTTATTTCAATATTTTCAAGGGAGAAGCAGAGATTACATTAATGAATATGATGGGGTATGATGTCGTAACTCTTGGCAATCACGAATTTGATAACGGGATTAAAGCTATGTGGGAACAACTTCGGAAAGCTGATTTTCAAATTGTATGTGCTAACTACAAATTTAAGTTTAAGCCCCTGCGTTTTCTTATCAAACCATACGTGATTTTGGAAAGAAATGGTGCTAAAATCGGCATTTTCGGATTATCTCCTGATTTAAAAGGACTTGCTTCGCCGGAAGTAACAAATAATATTATTTTTAATGACCCCATAGAAACAGCCAAAATTATGGTTACTAAACTCCAAGAAGCAAATTGCGACCTGATTATTTGTCTGTCTCATCTGGGTTTTCAACCCGAAAAACCCACCCAAGTTATATGCGATGCTCTTTTGGCCGAACAAGTAAGTGGTATCGACTTAATCATTGGAGGACATACCCATACCAGCTTATCGGAACCCCAAGTAATTAATGGAGTTCGGATTGTCCAAGCAAAAAATAAAGGAGCCTATCTTGGCAAAATTGTGATAACAAACTAAAGGAAAAACAAGAGATGCTATTTAAAGATGTATTGGTTGAAGAAAGCCTCAAACGGCAGTTAATCAATTTGGTCAAAGAAAACAGAATTAGTCATGCACAACTGTTTTTGGGCCCTCCCGGCTCACACAAGTTTGCTTTGGCTGTTGCATATGCCCAATATCTTTGCTGTCAAAACAGAGGTGAGGATGACTCTTGTGGGGTGTGCCCTTCTTGTGTTCAATTCTCCAAATTATCTCATCCTGACTTTCATCTTATTTTCCCCAATTGTATTACAAAAAAAGTCAAAAAAGATCCTGACTATAAACAATTCACAAGCGAATTCATTGATTTTATCTTACAACAAGATTATCAAATCGATTTGAATGACTGGAATGCCATATTGGGAGGAGAAAATAAGCAGACTTTTATTAATGCCCGAGATTGTTCGCATATTATTGCTCAAAATAGCATTCGTTCCTATTCCGGCGGATACAAAATTTATTTGTTGTGGATGGTAGAAAAATTATATCCTTCTGCAGCTCCTAAATTACTCAAAACACTTGAAGAACCTGAGAACAAAACTCTTTTTATACTTATAGCAGAAAATTCGGATAATATATTACCCACAATTCTTTCCAGAACACAATTGGTAAAAATACCCATACTCAATAAAGATACAATCCAATCTCAATTGGCTAAGAATTATAATATCAGTGAAGAAATGGCTGCCGATATTGCGGAAATCGCTGATGGAAATTACATTAATGCCCTGAAAATATATCAGGATAATGGAGAATTAAAAGAGATGCTCCGCCAATTTCATTTTTTTATGGATAGTTCCATTGCAAATATTAATAATGATTTAGAAAAGGTAAAATTTATTGAATTATTGGATCTCTTCAATACCATTATTTCACAAGAAAGAGAAGGACAAAAGAGTTTTATTCGATATATGATTCGGATGTTTCGTAATATTCTTTTATTAAATACGAATAATTCCACCTTAATAAAAGCAACGGCTGATGAGAAAAAAGTGATTCAATTGTTCAGCCCTCATATCAGATTACAGAATATTTCTTCTATCATGGAAGCCTGCAATCAAGCAATTTATCACATTGAAAGAAATGGAAATTCATCTCTAATCTTTACAGATTTATACCTCAAGATTACAGATTATTTAAAACCAAAAAAATAGATTTATTATTCAGGAAAGAGTGAATCTACAAATTCACGACGATTAAATACCTGTAATTGATGAATCTTCTCTCCTACTCCTATATATTTCACAGGGATACTGAATTGGTCAGAAATGCCTATTACGACTCCTCCTTTTGCGGTACCGTCCAATTTGGTAATGGCAAGTGCATTCACTTCGGTTGCCGCAGTAAATTGTTTTGCTTGTTCAATGGCATTTTGCCCTGTCGTGCCGTCCAATACCAATAACACCTCGTCGGGACCATCCGGAATCAATTTTTGAATAACATTTTTAATTTTGGTTAATTCTTTCATTAATCCCGTCTTGTTATGCAAACGGCCTGCCGTATCTATAAGAACAACATCTACATTTTTTGAGATTGCAGAGGCAACCGTATCGTAAGCCACCGCTGCAGGGTCAGCACCCATTGCTTGAACAACTATCGGAACACCGGCACGTTCTGCCCACACTTCAAGTTGGTCAACTGCTGCTGCTCTAAAAGTATCGGCAGCTCCCATCATCACTGAATATCCTTTTTGCTTGAACTGATATGCCAATTTTCCAATCGTAGTTGTCTTTCCTACTCCGTTAACGCCAACGACCATAATCACATAAGGATGCTCTCTTTGGGGCAATTCAAAATCGGCAAGATGCTCATGCTCATTTTCCAACAAGAGAGCGGTAATTTCCTCCCGCAAAATAAGATTTAATTGGGTTGTTCCCAGATATTTATCTCGGGAAACTCGCTGTTCAATTCGATCAATAATTTTCAATGTAGTAGTTACACCAACATCAGAAGTAACCAAAGTTTCTTCAAGTTCATCTAGAACTTCATCATCTACTTTTGATTTTCCGGCCACTGACTTCGCCAGTTTGGCAAAAAAATTCTCTTTTGATTTTTCTAAACCTTTATTTAATTCTTCTTTTTTTTCTTTGGAGAAAATGGAAAAAAAGCTCATCTTTTTAATTTTTAATGCAAAAATAAGAAAAAAGCTGAAATGAAAAATCATTTCAGCTTTTCTTCATCATGAAACAAAAATATTACTTTTTCGCTAAAAAGTCTTTAATATTTCCGGACTCAACAATAGCTTCCTTAAATGTATAGGCGCCAGTTTTGGGAGAACGTTGCATTTTCACCACACGGGTAAAATTAATCCCTCCCTCTTTTTTTAACGTTGCAACAACTTTCTTTGCCATAGTTTATATGTTTTTATTTGATTTCTTTATGAACAGTAACTTTTTTTAAGTAAGGATTGTACTTTTTCAACTCTAATCTTTCCGTTGTATTCTTTCTGTTTTTTGTAGAAATATAACGGGACATTCCAGGAACTCCACTCGCTTTTTGCTCTGTACATTCCAAAATAACCTGCTGACGAGCTTCTTTATTTTTCTTTGCCATAACAAGATCTGTTTAAACTTTTTTTATTTCATTTTCGGAGTGCAAAAATACAAAAAATTATTATATAATTCCGCCTTCTTTTATTTTTTCTTCATTTATTCTTTTAGAAAAAAAAAATTATAAAAAATTCGAGGTCGTCTCATACTTAATATCCTTTATTTTTCTAAAATAATTCTATTTTAAATTATTGTTGTCCGTGCAAAAATAAAAACCGGAAAAAACAATCAAAAGGACTTGATAATCAAGTAGCCGATTTTATTTATTGGGGCGTGCCGGCTTCGCCGTCGGTGCCCGGCTACAAGTCCGCAGCCGGTAGTCGTGTGTCCGCAATGCTGCAAAAAGAGCTTCCTCCGGTCGCTTTTTTGCAGCAGCGTCCACATCGCCTCCCG
>CAZWCI010000056.1:0-10288 GCA_964632815.1 uncultured Lentimicrobiaceae bacterium
CCGTATAGGAACCGAATTCCGTAAATATGTCAGGCTCTTGCACTCCTTCCCGATCGCAAATTTGTTTGATTTGCGAAACTATCTCTTCCGCCATGTACTCATAATCGTACTCGAACGAAAGAGAATTTTTAATGGGAAAGCCCCCCCCGATATTCAACGAATCCAACTCAGGGCATCTCTTCTTTAAATCGCAATAAAGAGTAACACACTTGGATAGTTCGTTCCAATAATAAGCAGTATCTTTAATCCCCGTATTGATAAAGAAATGCAACATCTTCAATTCAAACTTGGGATTTTGTTTAATCTTGTCTTCATAGAAAGAGATGATGTCATTGTATCGGATACCGAGTCTTGATGTATAAAATTCAAATCGAGGCTCTTCTTCGGAGGCAATTCTTATTCCTATTTTACACTTGGTGTTGATATTTTTATTCAACATATCCAACTCGCCCTTACTGTCAAGAACCGGAATAATATTGATAAATCCATTGTGAAGCAGCATAGAAATATTGTCGATATACTGCTGTTTCTTAAATCCGTTACAGATAATATAATTCTCTTTATCGAATTGACCTGATTCGTTTAGCACTTCAATAATATTCAAATCAAACGCGGATGATGTTTCAATATGCACTTCATTTTTAAGGACTTCCGAAAGCACAAACTCAAAATGAGAGCTTTTAGTACAATAACAATAATGATAATCTCCCTGGTAATCGGCTTTCGCAATGGCCACATTGAACCATCTTCGTGCCCGTTGAATGTTTTGAGAAATCTTCGGCAAATAGGTAATTTTCAAAGGAGTTCCGTATTGTTTAATGATATCCATTATTGGAACACCGTTATAAATTAATTCATTATCCTCTACTTGAAACTCTTCTTGAGGAAATTCATATGTCTGTGTAATCAGATCAATGTACTTTGTTCTCATTTGCTATTATATATTAAAAAAAATCAGGGTGCAAAAATAAGAAAAAGTAACATACAATAGATACAAATAATCAATTTAAATTACTTACATTGATTAAAAATATAGAATGTAACTAAGTCGGATTATGAAAAATGATATTATACAAAAGAAAGATCTAGCATTTTTTGAATAGATTTCCTTGCTTTATCCATCAATTCTTGGGGCAAAGTCAACTCTGGAGTTTCGTTAACCAAAGCATCTTTGATCTTCTCCAAAGAATTCATTTTCATATACATACAATCATTGCAAGCACAAGAGTCCAACGCATTAACCACATAAAACCGCTTATTTGGATTGCGTTTTTCCATCTCATATAAAATTCCGGTTTCAGTAGCTACGATGTAAGCCGGATGCGTATCTTGGGTAACAAATTGCAACATGGCAGCAGTCGAACCAACAAAATCGGCTAAAGCCAAAATAGGACCTTGGCACTCCGGATGTGCAATCACTTTAGCTTCCGGGTGCTTTTCTTTCAATTTAAAGAGTTGTTCGGTGGTCAATTGATCATGCACATGGCACGCCCCATCCCATAGAACCATCTCTCTCCGAAGTGTTTTATTGATATACGCCCCAAGGTTTCTATCGGGAGCAAAAATGATTTTGGCATCTATCGGTAAACTATTCACAATCTTAAGTGCATTCCCTGAAGTGACAATTATATCGGAAAGCGCTTTCACTTCTGCAGAACAATTTATATAACTCAGTACGATATGGTCGGGATGCTGTTCTATAAAACGTTTAAAATCTTCATGAGGACAACTGTCCGCAAGAGAGCAACCGGCCTGCATATCAGGAATGAGCACTTTTTTATGAGGATTTAATATTTTGGCTGTTTCCGCCATAAAATGAACCCCTGCAAAAACAATAATGTCGGCATTGGTTGTGGCTGCCTTTTGAGCCAACGCCAAACTGTCTCCCAAGAAATCAGCTACATCCTGAACTTCAGGTACTGTATAATAATGCGCCAAAATAACGGCATTTTTCTCTTTTTTTAATTGAGCAATGGTGGTTTTCATTTACTTTGATTTATATTCGGTAATCTGAATGCGTCTCTCTAAGGAAGCTGCAATACTGTATATAGAATTTCTTTGGTCTTGAACATTGTCGCTAATGTGTTTATCTGCGGTACTTTTCCCTTTAGGATCCGAAATGAGTACCAACTGCCTATTTTGAATGTAGGGAACAAAAATTCCATCTTCGTATTCTCGGATAAAATTGATTAAACTCTCGATTCGTCGCGCAGACAACCGACGATTGTACTCTTCTTTATGGAGCGGACTCGCAAAGCCGCTGATTTTGATTTCCACTTTTTTGCCTGCTTCTAACTCTTGAAGCAAATATTGGGTAAACAACTCCAACTTTTTAAATCCGAGTTGAACAGAATCGATAAAAAATCGCTCAATAATCTCTTCAGCTTCTTCTTTGGCTTCGTATTTAAGTCCTTTGGAATATTCTTGTTTGTAGAGTTCCTTCAATACAATATAATCCGAAAGAGTTGTTTTGTAATTTTTCTTTGTCACCGTATCTAAGGACCGTGGGTCCGGTTCATCGTTATGAAAATAGAGGGTAAGCGGCAAAATATCTTGAATTTTGGCTGTTATAGGAATAGTATCTGCTGGAGAAGGAGGTAGCACTTCAGTCGTATCAACTTTTTTAGGAATCCATTCATATTGATAGATATCATGGCAGCATGTGTCCGACTTAAGCTTATTTACAGGACGATTGGAAGCAAAAAATCCGGAACTGTTTCGGAAAACATTGACAGTAAAATAGAAGTCATTGGATGGGGAATTGAAAGGGACACCCATATTTTGGGGCGTTTTCCACGCGCTGAACGAACCTACACTGCTGAAAATATCATAGCCACCAATCGTTAAATGTTTATCGGAACTGAAATAGATTACAGAGCGATCTATATCATAAAACGGAGTTACTTCGTTGCCCGGAGTATTGATAACCACACCGACATTAATCGGGTCTTCAAATCTCCCATTTTTGTATATCGTGTACCAAATATCGAGTCCTCCTACCCCATTGGGTCTATCCGACACAAAGAAAAGCAAATTACAATCGTCATATTCCACTAAGTGGGGCTGTGTTGTGGTGGTTCCCGGCAAATTGATGCGGCGATTTAACTTGCTTGCTTTTTTCCACTTCCCATTGGTAAATTTGCTCTCCCAAAGTTCACATTGTAAGTCAGGTGTTGCGGCTCTTATACAACGCGAGAAATAGAGCAGCGTCCTGTCGGCATTAAAAGTATAATTGCAATTGTAGTAACGCGGACTATTAATAACAAGTGGCAAAGGCCTCGGAGTTGAAAAACCGCTGATGGCAAGCAACGAAGAAAATATGCCCGCAGACCAAAATTCTTCAAACAGATTTTGATAATCTCCTTCACTTTCCGGTCGAAATGTGGCAAAGAAGAATACAGAATCTTGAAAAAGAATCGGATTATATTCGGAATAAGGCGTATTGATTATCGAAGGCAGACGCTGTATTTTTACCGGTAATGTATCTTTAGAAATAAATTCTCGCTGTTTTTCGACATCAATCCGGATAGGAAGTTGCGTATTTTGGCTCATGCTCATCATACAAATGAAGAACAACCCCCAAAAGACAAGAACCGCTCTATATTTCGCCAAGATAATCATAAAAAAATGCCGATATATACTCTAATAAAATGCAAATTTACGAAAATAAATTCACACAACACCGGAGAGCAAATTCTCTTTTTACTCAGAGAAGGAGAATGAGGTTAGTTATTATTGCGTATCCCTTAGTAAATATTATTATCAACCTAAGTTTGACATCAAAGCTCACACTTAAAAAAAGTCAACGATAAAACTCCTAAATATTTTTATTTTTTTATAGTTTTAGGATTTTTATTTATCTTTGTTGTTTAGTCTTAAGATGTAGTTTAAACTAAACCATAATTATTATGAAAGAAGAAAATCCGATTGAGTTGATAGAAATATTTTCAGGATCTCCCATCGAAGCTGAAATAGTTAAAAGTATTTTAAACGACAATGAAATCGAAGCTTTTCTGAAAGATGAATATATGGGAACATTAGCCCCTTGGTACACTGCACCGGGAGGAGCGGGTTCTGTAAAAGTTGTTATTTCAAGTTTAGATTATCCCCAAGCTAAAATAATTGTTGACCAGTATCAAGATTCCAAAACAAAAATTGATTAATCTTGGGAACGTGCAATGATTCAACATTTTCGTAATTTTCCGAAAATAAAATCGTTACTCACGCTCCACCCCAACCATCGACAATTATTTGAACACACAACATCTACAAAATGAAAATAAAATTACTATTATTTGTCGGATTTTTAAGTTTTATAAGTTGTAAGCAATTAAAAGAAAATGTAATTCCAAACGGAGCTTTTCCGATTACTTATAATGGACATTTATATATTAAAGGAGATGTAAATGGAGTAAAAGGGAACTATGTATTTGATACCGGGGCCTCAAATTTGTATTTTGATAGCACATATTATGCGAATAATGGATTTCATTATGAAAATTCAATTACAGGAATTCTACCGGGAGCAGGTATTAATCCTCAAGTAGTCGTTGTTATTACAGATTCAATTGAATTTAAATTTGTTGCCAACACCTATAAAACATCTTTTGTGCCCATTCTTCAATTGAAACCTATACTTGGAGATTTCGCAGATGGGATTTTGGGTAACGAATATTTTCATAATACTATTCTCGAAATCAATTATGAAAAAGAGTATATGAAAATTCATTCAAGTCTTGATTCTGTAAACCTACAAGGATTTTCGAAAATTGAATTGACAAAAAAAGAAAATCGTTTTTACCTACCCCTTGAAGTAACTATAAATGATACCATTAACATATCAGGGGAATATATCTTGGATTTTGGTTCTGGAGGCAGTGTTTCTCTTACAAGTTTAGTTACAGAAAAGTATCAACTCAAAGAGAATATTGAAAATAAAGTGGAATACTTTACAAAGTATGGTGGAATTGGTGGAGAATCTTCAAGTTTTGACTTTTTTGCGACACAATTGAAAATAGGAGACTTTCTTTTTAAAAATGTACAAATGGACTTTAGTGTCGATACAGACGGAGCTCTGGCGACCGAGAGATATCTTGGTATATTGGGAAATAATATTTATGAAAGGTTTGATATTTTTATCGACTTCATTAATAATGATTTATATTTAAAACCAAATAATAATTACAATGATTTGTTTGAATCATCAAAACTTGGATTTTCATATATTGACAGAGGACAAACATTGAAATCTTGGATTGTAACAGGACTTTTTTCCTCTTCAGCAGCAGAAAAAAGCGGATTAATGATAGATGACAAAATTATTTCTATAAATGGAGTAAAAGTCGAAGAAATTAAGTACGAAGAACAAGGCGATTTCTTCAAGAACATCAATAAAGTTAATTTGGAAATCGAAAGAAATAATCAATTGTTTGAATTAAGCTTTGAGTTAAAACCTATGCTGTTACCATTGGATATGTAAATAAAAATATTCTTCAAACAATCAAAAGATATAATCCACAACCAAATGCCACAAATCCAAACAATAAATAACTTTTTAGCCGAATACAGTGAAGATGTTTGCCGCAACGCACTGCAAATTCGTGAACTCATTTTAAAAAATCTACCCGGTGTGAATGAACAGATAGACATCAACGCGAAAATGATTGCATATGGCTATGGCCAAAAATATACCGAATTAGTTTGCGTGCTCATTCCCTCCAAAAGAGAACTAAAACTCGGTTTCAACAAAGGAATAGATTTGCCTGACCCACATAACTTGCTCAAAGGTAGCGGAAAAATTTCGCGTTATGTCGAAATTAAATCAGAAGAAGATATTCAAATGATACCCTTGACAACCTTACTTAAAGGAGCTTTGAATGCATACAAAATTAGAACAAACAGATAAATTTGCATGGAGTGCCCGTCTAAAATAACAATGTATATAAAACAGATTATAGATATTTTTAAAAGTAAAGCATTTGGAATCTTCGTTATGAAAAAAATCATATTCTCTTGTTGCTTAATTAGTTTTGTCCTGAACATTCAGGCACAAATGTGCGGATGCACCGATGTGCTCGCCACCAATTATAATCCGAATGCCACAATCAATGACGGCAGTTGTTTATACAATTCTGCTACAATAAATTACGCAAACTCATGGCTTTTACCGCAAACACTAAATGAAACTTCCGGTTTACTCATTTGGAATCAGAAATTTTGGACACACAATGATGATACCGATAATCATATCTATGGCTTTGATACACTCGATATTGACAATTATACGGCTTATCCGCTGGAATTGTGTGTAAATAACGATTGGGAAGAAATTTCACAAGATGAGGATTATTTGTACATCGGTGATTTCGGAAATAATGTAAACGGAAACAGAACCGATTTAAAAATACTCAGAGTTGATAAAATCTCTTTATTGCAAAATAACCCGATCATTGACACAATCAGCTTTTCATACTCCTTACAAAGCGATTTTTCGCCAACATGCAGCAATAATAGTAATTTTGATTGTGAAGCATTTGTTGTATCAACCGATAGCATCTATCTTTTCACCAAAGAATGGGTAAGCAAAAAAAGTACGATTTACTCCTTACCGAAAATCCCAGGTAATTATATCGCGAATTTCGTGGCACAATATAATGTTCAGGGCTTAATAACCGGCGCCACTTATCTGGAAGACAAAAGATTGGTCGCATTGTCGGGCTATTCGCAATTACTGCAACCTTTTATATTTCTACTTTATGATTTTCAAAATCATGATTTTTTCGGTGGAAATAAAAGGAAAATCACATTGAATATTCCGTTGCACCAAACGGAAGGTATCGCAAGCAATGACGGTCTAATATATTTCATTTCCAATGAGCGGTTCACACAATCCGAATTCACCTCTGAAGCAAAAATACATCGTTTCGATTTATCGAATTATTTAAACAATTACATAAATCCTACTACTGCCGATATAAATTCCACAGGCAAAAACGCAGAATATTGCCTTTATCCCAACCCTACAAACGATTTGCTACATATAAAAATACCCGATTGCAATAGCTTTCAAATGACCGTTTATAATTCTTTGGGGCAAAAAATAGACATCTATCAAAGTTATTCATCCGAATTGATTATTAATGTGAGCAATTATAAAAAAGGGGTCTATTTTTATATCATTCATCCAAAAGAAGGGAAAAATATAAAAGGCAAATTTATAGTGGATGAATAGATCTTTATAAACCATTAAAAAGTATCATTTTTTTAAGAAGAATAATATAATTTTTATTGGGGCGTGCCGGCTTCGCCGTCGGTCTCCGGCTCCAAGTCCGCAGCCGGTAGCCGTGTTGCCGCAAAGCTACAAAAAGAGCTTCCTCCGGTCGCTTTTTTGCAGCAGCGGCACATCGTCTCCCGTCTTTGCGGGCTTTCCACCTACGACCTCACGCAAGGGAATAGCAACCATTTGACAATTCAATCAATATCCTTTTTCCCCGCATCTTCCTCCTATTCCAAATAATTTGAAAAAAATCGCTTTTCATTAAAAAAAAATTAAAAAAACTATTGTTTTCTTTTTAAAAAAAAACTATTTTTGTACTTCTCTATAAGAAAACTGCTAAAAAATAGTAGAAATTTGTTAATTTTAAAGGCTATCCATGAAAAAGAAAACCATTGGTATAGATATTATTCAATTTGCTGTACTCATACTCATAAATAATACAGAAATAAGCATAATCAATAGAATTCATAATTATAAATGAATATGATCAATTTTAAAAAAGATAAAGAGCAAAATACAATTAAAAACTCAAAACCTCCATATCTTTTAGGAATACTTGGTTTAATTCCTTTGGTTGGTTTTTTTGTTGGAGTTGGATTGACTTTATATGGTATTTTTAAATACAAAGATAAAATCCTAATAATTATTGGAATCGTATGCATGATATTCACTGTTGCAGTTTATTTTTCTCTTTATTATCTAGGATTCAAATCTGAGTTTGGTAAAAAGAGTTGGGAACAACATGCTCAAATCGAACTGAATTCTTTAATTAAGGACATTGAATTTTACAAACTTGAACATGGAGTATATCCTGATAGCTTAAAACAACTTGAAAAAGAGAACGACTTTATTTTTATAATTGACCCAACACAATCTAATCAAAAAGGTAAAAACAATTATTATAATTATAAAAACTTGGGAGACAAATACTTGCTTTTTTCATCAGGAAGTGATGGTATTCCATATTCAGCAGATGATATTTTTCCGGAAATACAACCTACAAATAAAAATATCGGTTGGATAAGACCCGATAAAAATCATCATAACTAAAACAATTGTCAAAATCATACAGTAAGTGACTTTATTTATATCAAAGAACATCATAATTTAGTAGAAAATAACAATTGACTGATTCAAAAGAAGAATAACATATAAGAGTTTTATTATTTTATCATTATATTTATAAACCTTTAACTTAAATCAACATGAAAAAGTTAATCATTTCTTTATTGATGTTGTTTCTGACAGCATTGCTATTAAATGCTCAGGAATGTTCTTTATATGAACAGGGCAAAGTAATAAAATCATCTATGAAAACATGGTTTCCCATGAAACCGATGATGCCTGAATGGGCCAAAATGAAACAAGCTGAAAAAAATAAAAATGTAGATGAATTTAATAAAAATGCAGAATCAGGAATAGAAAAGCCCTCTTATGAGGGAACTTTTGAACTCCCAATCAATGATATTATTTCTGTACCTAATGCTGATTTAATTACATTTACCTCCGTTTTCAATGGAATTGAATACAAAACATATACCGCATGCCGCAATGATACTATGTTTTTTGTTAGAGGTCCTCGTTTTTCTATTGAATACAAAGATGGCAAACCTGCCGGATATAAAATTATTGGCGTTCAAATAATTCCTAATAAATTACAAGTTGGAGATGTATTAACACCATATACAGATTATGGGGAAACATTTCCAGAAATCAAAGAATGGCAAGAGCAAGTGACTATTTTTACCGGCTATGAAGAAAAGAAAGAAACAGGTACTGGTGTATTTTTCGATTCTTATGATAGTAAATGGAAAAGCGGCGATTATGAAAGAACTTATTCTGAAGCTGTTTATATAGAAGTCATGGGCACTTTCCAAGAAAAATCATCTTTTGCAATGGAAACCAGAAATTATGTGAATGCACGTGTCGTAAGAGAAGAGATTATTACCATTGATGGTCAACCATATAATGCTTATGTTATTGAAAGTCAAAAATGGGTAAAAGCCGGCCCCGATGTATCAATAAAATCAAATATTGAATCATGGCAAAAAATTTATGATAAAATCAGTGCAAAAGTTGCCAAGAAAGCAAATAAAGAAATTGCAGCAATGGGCTTGCAAAATGAACAAGGTTATATGGTTACTTATATGACAGAATGGTTTGTTCCCGGATTAGGCATTGTTAAAACAATAGGTTATGATAACAACGGATTTCTGACTTTAATGACTTCCTGGGATAGTTTTAAATAAAATACATATTACATCATACGTTCAAAAATACAATACATTCATTAAAATTTTAAAAATCATGAAACAGAAAATTATTTTATTAGCAATTCTATCATTGTTATTTATGACAAATGTAAATGCGCAATGCATCAATGGAACAAAGAGTTATCCAATCTACAAAATGGGAGCTCAATTGGTAGAAACCTTTGACAATGATGGGGCAGAAATAGTCAGAATCGAATATGATCTGATTTTTTCATCCAAAGAATCTTTCAGAAATTTATCCTCCGATTGGGAATATGTAATAGTCGGGTTTGCAGATAATGGAGTCAAAGATTTAGATGTTAAATTATATGAATATGATGATCTTCTTGCTCAATGGAAAGTAGTGGCTGAGGATAAGTCAACAGAATCATATGCAATTATCAGTTACAAACCTCTTGTAACGGCATTGTACAAAGTTGAAATCATTGTCTATGAATTTTATGAAGGATATGATGCCGCAAGATACGGATTGATGTATATTCATGACTAAAATTTCTAATTTCAGTATGAAATTCATTAAACAATAACCTCTAATATGATATAGTTTCATATTTTTTGTACATCAATACTTTGCAATCAGAATTTGAAATAAATTATTAAAAAAACATTTAGGGCGTGCCGACTTTCCCGGTACGCCCTAAATAATATTACCTTAGAGATGTTAATTAATAGGATTCTGAAATAAAAACAAATTCCATCCTAATTAACTCTTTGGTTGTTATTGTTTAATTACTTTAAC
>CAZWCI010000057.1:0-10174 GCA_964632815.1 uncultured Lentimicrobiaceae bacterium
CAAAGCCACAAAAAGAGCTTCCTCCGGTCGCTTTTTTGTGGCAGCGGCAACATCGTCTCCCGTCTTTACGGGCTTTCCGCCTACCCCCTCACACAGGAGATGGCAAGATCTTTTTTCTATCAATAAGTTATCGTGTTATAAAAAACAAGGAACCCAGAGTTATCACAATCCATAAAATGATTCCAAATGCAAAACTTTTTTTGCCTGATTTTTTAATTTCACTTATGGAGATGTTTGAACCTATCAGGAATAAAGCAAGCACCATTCCGCGTTTGCCTAACCAACTAAAATGCTCGTAACTTGTCTGAAATACGGGAAATATATTGGCAAATATGATGGCAAATACGAAAAACAAAATAAACCAGGGGAATTTAATTGATTTATTTCACCATCTTTATTTATAAATGCAATCACCAAGGATAACGGAATAATCCACAAAGCCCGGATAAGTTTTACAGTTGTGGCCACCTGCAATGCTTGTTCGCCATAAATGGCCCCGGCCCCAACCACCGAACTGGTATCGTGAATAGCTATGGCAGCCCAATTTCCGAAAGTTTCCTGACTTAACCCTAATTGATGCCCGATAAAAGGAAACAAAAATAAAGCCACTGCATTTAGTACAAAAACAACAATAAGTGCAAACGAGGTTTGATAGCTTTTACTGTTAAGTATCGGTGCCACTGCAGCGATAGCGCTTCCTCCACAAATAGCCGTTCCTGTAGAAATTAGCAATGCAATATTTTTCTCAACTTTAAAAAGTTTTCCCAACCAAATTCCTAATAACATAACCACAGTTACAGAAACTATAGTCTCAATAAAACCAGTCTTTGAGGATGAAATTACAGTATCAAGACTCATTCCAAAACCCATTAAAACTATGGATGCCTGAAGGACTTTTGACGTATACTTATG
Organism: uncultured Lentimicrobiaceae bacterium; assembly: GCA_964632815.1. Classification (GTDB taxonomy): domain Bacteria; phylum Bacteroidota; class Bacteroidia; order Bacteroidales; family WCHB1-69; genus DUOL01. Next base: position 913 of record CAZWCI010000057.1, read on the forward strand.
GATGTTTTCATGCCTAAGTCCTATGATAGAAATTATTAAGCCAATAAATAAGGCAATTGCCGGCGACATAAATGGGAAAAAACAAGCACAAATGATAATTGAATAGAGCCAGTTGTAATTTTTAAATTTCTTTGATATGCCAGCTAATCCACTAAATAATTTTACGGTTCTCATACCTATATTTTTTGCGTACAAAAGTATAGGTTTATTATAATTAATACAAATACTAAATATTTATATTCAATAACTATATGTTATAGTTTAATAAGAAATTTTCAAATAACTCAACCTGTTGACTTTTATATCCTTGTTTGTAAGCGATACGGAATTTTCGTAGGATAGTAAATCCTACTACTTTAAGTCTGACAAGTGTTTTCATGTATAGTTCGTTTTGAACCGCCTTTTCCGATACAATGGCCAATCCATCAAAATCTTGCAAGAAATTTTTAATAGACTCGGTACTTCCTAAATGAATGAGTGTATTGAGATTTTCAAAGTTGATATTTTGTTCTGAGAGTACTTGTTTAATAACTTCCAAAGTTCCGGACCCTTGTTCGCGCAACACGATCGGTATTTGCATCAAATGGTCTTTGGTGATTTTTTCGCGCTTGGCGTAAACACTATTTTTTCCGGTTACGACAATCAGTTCATCATCAAGAAAATCTTTGTATCGGATCCCCGATTGCGATGAATGGTTTTCGACCAAAGCGAGATCTACCTGATTATTCAACAGTAATTTTTTCATTTCAAACGAATTGCCATTCATCAAATATATTTGGATTTTCGGATACCGCTTATGGAAAGATGCGATTACCTTAGGAATAACATACTGAGAAATGGTTGAGCTGGCACCAATTTTAAACTCGCCTGAAATACTGCTGTGTAATTGCCCGATTTCAAAATCGAGATTGCGATATTGTTGTGCAATTTCTTTAAAAGCATTATACACTTTCTCTCCGGCCTCAGTTAGGTATATTTTGTTTCCTTTTCGCTCTAAAAGATTCGTTTTATAGCGTTCTTCAAGTTCTTTAATATGTCGTGTGACGGCTGGTTGACTTATGTTGAGGTTATTTGCCGCCTTTGAAAAACTTAAGTTTTCTGCGACAGACATAAAAACAGAATCTCTATAATCCATAATATATTATTTTATAGTCTTCAAATACAAAAATAGGTTTTATTTTAATAAATCCAAGTAGGTTTATTTTTTTTCACAAACCAAAGGTGTCGTAACTCGTTTTCATCTTTTGAAACACAGAATTTGCTATTTCCCCAGCGTGAGGCAGTAGGCGGAAAGCCCGCAAGGACGGAAGCCGATGTGTCGCTGCTGCAAAAAAGCGACCAGAGGAAGCTCTTTTTGCAGCTTTGCGAACACACGGCTTGCGGACGCGGACTTGGAGCCGGATGCCGACGGCAAAGCCGGCACGCCCAAAAAATATTTATCTATAAATAATCTCAGATAAACTTCATCACCCTTAAAACATTAACTTTTTAGGACGCTTCTAATAATCCCGATAAAAGTTATTTTATCTCTTTTTTTTCTTGTATGTTCAACTTTTTATTTTATTTTTGTAGCACTATTTTCTAAAAAATATATACTTATGGCAGAAGAAGAAAAAGAAATTAAATTAGCCGACAACGCCTATTCTGAACTGAAAGAGGGCGAAGAATACAAACCGGTTTTACTCTCCTCTAAAAAATATCCTGAAATAAATACCTGGACCGTCCTTTGGGGAATCCTCATGGCCGTGATTTTTTCCGCGGCTACAGCTTACTCGGGACTACGATTCGGACAAGTGTTCGAGGCTGCCATTCCCATTGCTATTATCGCGGTGGGTATCTCCACTGTGGCTAAACGCAAAAGTCCTCTCTCTGAGAATGTGATTATACAATCCATTGGGGCAAGTTCGGGTGTGATTGTCGCCGGCGCCATCTTTACACTTCCTGCCATCTATATCATCCAAGAGAAGAATCCCGATATCAATATGCAAATAAACTTCTTCCAAATCTTTTTGGCCTCTCTCTTCGGTGGTTTTCTCGGGATTTTGTTCCTCATTCCCTTTAGAAAATATTTTGTTTCCGATATGCACGGGAAGTATCCCTTCCCCGAAGCAACCGCTACCACCGAAATTTTAGTTTCCGGTGCCAAAGGAGGCTCCCAAGCTAAATTATTGCTCATCAGTGGGCTCATCGGTGGTCTCTACGATTTCCTTATGACTACCTTCCAACTGTGGGCCGAAAATATCTCCTCCCGGATGTCCTCTTTTGGAGAAAAATTGGCCATGGACTATAAATTTGTATTTAAAATGAATGCCGGCTCCATTCTGCTCGGTACGGGCTTCTTGATAGGACTCAAATATTCGATTATTATTTGTGCCGGTTCCTTGCTCTCATGGTGGTTTATCGTTCCATTGCTCGGACAATACGGGGTAACCGCAGACGGCATCCTGATGCAAACCCTCGACCCTGAAATGATATTTTCTAACTATGTGAGATATATCGGCATCGGTGGTATCGCAATGGCCGGAATTATCGGCGTCATCAAATCTGCCGGCGTGATTAAATCTTCCTTCGGGGTGGTCTTTCAAGCCGGAAAATCCAAACACAACGATGAAGACCATAAAATACTGAGAACCCAACGAGATATCTCTATGAAAATCATCCTCTTCGGATTTCTTGCCGTGGCATTGCTGATTTTCGTATTCTTTTTGTTTGGTGGTCTGAGTATGAATCTTACCCAAATTATTGTAGGACTCTTGGTGATTTTTATTTTTGCGTTTCTCTTTACGACAGTAGCTGCAACAGCTATTGCCACCGTAGGAACCAACCCTGTGTCAGGGATGACTATGATGACACTGATTCTCTCTTCATTTATTTTGTCTGCTGTGGGTTTACAAGGCGGAACCGGGATTATTACGGCCTTGATCGTGGGTGGTATTGTATGCTCTGCTTTGGCTATGGCCGGGGGCTTTATCACCGACCTTAAAATCGGTTACTGGATAGGTTCTTCTCCCTACAAGCAACAAGCTCTCAAGTTTTTGGGAACGTTTGTTTCTGCCTTAACCGTAGGAGGTGTAATCATTATCCTTTCCAAAACTTATGGATACAATGGCGAAAATGCATTAGTGGCTCCACAAGCCAACGCTATGGCCGCCATCATCGAACCTCTGATGTTCGGAGGACAAACCCCGTGGATGCTCTATATCATCGGAGCTATCTTGGCTATCGTCCTTGACCGTATTGGTATCCCTGCTCTTGCATTCTCTCTTGGGATGTTTATTCCGCTTCAACTGAATATTCCATTGCTCGTGGGTGGATTTATCGCTTGGCTTATTAGTAGCAGAAGCAAAGACGAAGCACTCAATAAAGCACGTAAAGAAAAAGGAACTCTGCTCGCTTCCGGATTGTTGGCCGGCGGAGCTATTATGGGTGTAGTGAGTGCTATTCTTAAATATGCGGGAATCGAACCAAATATTTCTGAACAATGGATTGGATCTGCTCCGTTTAATGTGTTGTCCATCGTTATGTTCCTACTACTGTGCACCTATCTGATATCACATTCTCTCAAAACAAAAACAAAAAATAATTTGATGGAATAAACATTTTTTTTATCTTTGTCACAAACCATTTCAGTTCTCTGATATTATCAATTTTTATAAATTAAATCATATATTTTATGCATATCGCTGTAGCAGGAAACATCGGTTCGGGAAAAACTACGTTAACCAACATGCTGGCCAAACATTATGGTTGGGAGCCCATGTATGAAAGTGTAGACAACAATCCCTATCTTGCAAGTTTTTATGAAGACATGCAACGTTGGTCTTTTAATTTGCAAGTTTACTTCTTGAATAATCGTTTTCGACAAGTTATCGAAATTCGACAGAAGAAAAAAGATGTAATTCAAGACCGAACAATTTACGAAGATGCTTACATTTTTGCCCCGAATCTTCATGCTATGGGACTTATGCCTACGCGAGATTTTGAAAATTATGCTTCTCTCTTTGAATTGATGGCTCAATTCCTGCAAGCCCCCGACCTGTTGATCTATCTCAAAGCAGATACTTCAACGCTGGTCGCTCAAATTCAAAAAAGAGGTCGTGATTATGAAAATTCTATCCGAATCGATTACCTGCAACACCTCAATGAACGATATGAAAATTGGATTAATAACTACAATCGAGGGAAACTTCTTGTTGTGGATGTTAATACCATTAAATTCGGAGAAAAAGCTGAAGATTTTGGTATTGTAATCGAAAAAATTAATGCCGAACTTTTTGGCCTTTTCAAATAAACTTTTTTAATTATGGCTTTTATCGGTATTATTCCGGCACGCTACGCCTCTTCCCGATTTCCCGGAAAACCATTAGCTCTTATCAAAGGAAAACCGATGATTCAGTGGGTGTATGAACAGGTAAACACTGCACCCTTAGCCAAAGTAGTTGTTGCAACCGATGATGAGCGTATTCAGAAAACCGTTCTTGATTTTGGCGGGCAAGTTGTGATGACTTCTTCTGAACATCCCTCCGGAACCGACCGCTGCGGCGAAGCTGCTCATTTGCTGGGATTAATGGATGATGATGTAGTAATCAATATCCAAGGCGATGAACCTTTTATTCGAAAAGAGGAGATTGAATTGTTGATGGCTCAATTTAAATCGGAGCAAGTCCGGATTGCCACTCTTGTAAAAAAAATAGATTCCACTACTGAGGATGTGCAAAATCCCAATATGGTGAAAGTGCTATTCTCACAAAAGCATCAAGCCATCTATTTTAGCAGATTCGCGATTCCGTTTGTTCGTGACGTTTCTATGCTTTCAGTAAATAGATACAAACATATCGGTATCTATGCTTACAGATATAAGACACTTAAGGAGTTAATCCTACTTCCGAAGTCTCCATTAGAAGAAGCTGAGAAATTGGAACAACTCCGCTGGCTTGATAACGGCTATTCCATTTCTGTGGCCGAGTGTTTCCATGAAAATATAGCCATTGACACCCCGGAGGATCTCCTCAAAATTAAGTAAATTAATATTTTTTTCGTCCTTTTCCCTTTCTTCGAGCTCAATGCAGTTCGAAGAAATTATCAGGATTTACTTTCACGCGGTTCAAAAAGCAATGCAAAGATTTCATCGATTTTCCCAATCGGAATGAGTTCTATCCCAAATTGATTCTGTTTCAGTCCTTTCATATTATATTTGGAAAGGAATATTCGGGTAAAACCCAATTTATCGGCCTCAGTAATTCGCTGTTCGATGCGAGTTACCGCACGAATTTCTCCGTTTAATCCCATTTCACCCGCAAAGCAGGTTTTGGCATCTATTGGAATGTCGGTGACTGAAGACAGAATAGCGGCTACAATAGAGAGATTAATAGCCGGATCTTCCACATGAATACCGCCGGCAATGTTGATAAATACATCTTTGGCTCCCAATTTGAAACGACATCGTTTTTCTAGTACTGCCAACAACATGTTCATGCGTCGAATATCATATCCGGTGGCGGAACGTTGCGGCATTCCGTAAACTGCGGAGCTGACCAATGCTTGCGTTTCAATCATCAAAGGTCGATTCCCTTCAAGAATCGCTGCAATAGCATTCCCGCTAAAATCTTCGTCCCGTTGAGACAACAAGATTTCCGAAGAGTTGAGTACCTCGCGCAAACCATTCCCGGTCATCTCAAAAATACCTAGCTCTGAAGTGGAGCCAAACCGATTCTTAGTACAACGCACAATCCTGTATCCGTAATGCTGATCGCCTTCAAATTGCAACACGGTATCAACAATATGTTCCAAAATCTTCGGCCCGGCTAATGTTCCATCTTTCGTAATATGACCGATTAAGAAGACGGGGATAGCCGTTGTCTTTGCCAAGTGCTGAAATTCAGCCGCACACTCCTTGATTTGTGAAATTGAACCGGAAGCAGAATCCAATAAGTTGCTCTGTAACGTTTGTATGGAATCAATGATAATCACATCCGGCCGAAGTTTGTCGATATGTTGAAAAATCTCTTGCGTATTAGTTTCTGTAAGGATATAACAATGTTCTGCGTTGGTATTGATTTCTAATCGTTCTGCCCGCATTTTCAACTGACTATTACTCTCCTCCCCGGAAACATATAATACTTTTGTATGAGGTAGGGCCATAGCCATTTGTAGCAATAAGGTAGATTTCCCGATACCGGGTTCTCCGCCCAAGAGAATGATGGAGCCACGCACAATGCCGCCGCCCAGCACCCCATCCAGTTCTCGAAATCCAGATTGAAGTCGGGGCAATTCCGTGAGCGAAATATCTTCAATCAACTTTGGAGTGGAAGGAATCCCCATTCCGGAAGATTTTCCTTTGGGTGCGTCGGCACGGACCAAAATCTCCTCTTCAAACGTATTCCATTCGCCACATGAAGGACAATGTCCCATCCATTTGGCTGATTGTGCGCCACAATTTTTGCAAAAAAATGAAGATTTTGATTTCGCCATACAAATTCTGTTTTAAGATGCAAATGTAACCTTTTTTCGCATTAAAAACCAATACATTTAATTGGAGTTTGAACCGAATTTTGAAGATTTCTCAATGATTAATATAAAAACCCAAATAGCCATAGAGGAATTTCATTTTGAAAACCAATCGTCAAACCGTCAAGTGCCAAATATGCATACTCTAAATTTCTTACTTGTATTGTACTTTTATTTTTGCCGCCTATCTCAAAATGGTATTTCCCGTCAATACAAAAATCTGTCTCTTGAGTGAAGCTAACATCATGATTTTGTTGTAGTTGGTTAAAGAAAAACGTTTCCCGCAAATTTCCGATTTGTGGATTTTCCGGAGCAAGAGCGTAATTATAGTTTGTATTTTGCAGGTAAATCTTCTCCGGCTTAACCATTTGTCTTATTCCGGTTGCTTTCTTTTTAAGCAATAAAATACTATGAGATTTTTCGAGAAGGTTTAGATAATTCATCAAACTTACGCGAGTTACATCTACCATTTGACTCAATTGAGAAATATTGGGTGCAAAGGGAACCATTTCTGAAAGTATATAAAACAGCTTTTTAATTCGGTTGATTGAGTAGAAATCAATACGCTGAACATTTGGCAGATCACTTTCTATCACGGTATTGAAAGTTTGCAAGACACGTTCGCCATAACCCGAAATATCTTCTTGATAATAAGGATAATATCCAAATTTAAGGTATTTCTGAAATGCCGGTAACGGGTTAAATTCTTTATTAAGTTTCTGAGCAATTGATAAGTGATTTTTAAGAATATCTTCTAGTGAATATGGACTTTGCGACTTTTGAATCATTCCTTCGAAAATTAAAAATTCTCGAAAGGACAATCCAAATAATTGAAAATGCCGGATACGACGACTTAAATCAGCATCCGCTTTCAGAATTTGCAACATGGATGAACCCGTAAAAACAATTTTCAATTTAGGGAAATCATCGTATATATTTTTAATTTCTTGTGCCCAAGTGGGATATTTATGTACTTCGTCCAAAAACAATTCTTTTCCACCGAATGCATAAAAATCATCAGCAAGAGAATATAAATTACGGGAACTGAAATATATATTATCTAAACTTACAAATAAAACATGTTCAGGATGATCGCCGTATTGTTCCTTGATGTGTTGCAACAACATGGTGGTTTTTCCTGTTCCACGCGCTCCTGTAATAGCAATTAGACGATTGTTCCAGTCAATTTGATTTTTTAAATATCGTTCAAAACGCATATTGGTATCTTCCAATTTCCGGTAAAATGCAGCAAACAATTGTTTCATAATTCTATTTTTTACAAAGATATAAAATGTATTTTATAAAATGCAAAGATATATAAAAATTGTATTCTAGAAAATATAAAAGAATTTAAATTTTGTATTTTACAAAATGCAAAAATATATAAAAATTATATTCTAGAAAATACAAATAGATATAAATTTTGTATTTTATAGAATACAAAATGATATAATTTGAGATCAAGCTACCCTTTTCTTTATTTGAATTTTTCCAACTTGAGAATAAATTGCAACGGCTCCTATTTAACAATTATTTGATTGTCAAGCAATTCTACGTTATTTAGGAGATGGTGGTATTTATCGTATAGGTTGTCCGATTTTAATTTATTGACGACATCTATTAATTGGTTTGGAATGGTTTCAGAACTACGCATCAACGTTCTTTTGAAGTTTGATTTTTCCCGTTCATAGTCGGAATAATTTTCCCATTCGTCCCATTTAATTTCAGGAGCGGCAAATAAGGAGAGCTGTTCTGCCAGAATCTCGAAGAGCACTTCCGTTTCTTTGTCGGCTGGCTCATGTTTCAAAATTTGAGTGTAAATATCTTCAGGCAAGGCATAAGGAAAACTATCATATCGGTCTCGAGAACCTCTGTTGAAATATAATCCATGAGAATTTAAATTATGAATTACAATTTTTTCAAGAATAAGTGTATCAAGCGGAATTCTTTTTTCCGAACGAAATGCGAGTTTTAAGTTAAGAACCAAATCTGTTGTCCGTTCGGAATATTTTTTTCTTAAAATCTGCTTGGTTGTATCGTTGAAAAACAGCCCCCATTTTGCGGCTTTATCAAATTCGGAATCAATATAATCGAATTTTTCTTTGTTTTGCAGATAATAACTATGATTTAAAATGTCTCTGTCCGCACGGGTTGTGTGACATAGTAAAAAACTGGCTAATAAACAACATATTCCCGAAAGCAATACCCAATATCGTGTTCTAAAAATCATTCTTATTGAATTCCAATGTGCGAAAAACAAAAAAATGGGAATCATTATAAGCATCAACCAAAAATCATGCAACAAGTCAAGCTGCCCATCATATCCATAAGAGCCGTAAAGGACCAAAGGCAAAATAGAGCCAAATCGTGTAACTGCTAACAAAACGACTATATTGATCAGCAAGGAGTTTGAAATGGCGAAATTCTTCACATATCGTTTTTTGATATGTTTATTTTTTCCTATCAGCCAATAAATTATTGAAAGACCGAATCCGAGGCTTGTCGAGAGGGACGCAAAAAACAGATCATACCATCTTGACTCATTTTCGGGAAGTATATATAAATCTCTCAGAATAGTTATAACTCTTAACGATTCTCTTGAATAGTTGAAAAAGAGACTCAACACTATAGCGCTCAGAATACCGATACTCACACCGGTTACAAAGTTCCTTTTTCCGAGAGTATCAATTGATAGGGGTGGTTTTAAAAATCCTTTTGTTAACACCGATTATTTTGCAATTTTAAAATCATATAA
>CAZWCI010000058.1:0-10112 GCA_964632815.1 uncultured Lentimicrobiaceae bacterium
TTGCTTCTTCGAGGGTATAATATTTAGATGAGATATAATTCAACCAGGATTTATTAGTTTTATAATTAGTTTGGTGTTGGCGAATCATTTGTTCTTTTACTTTAGCCAGTGTTTCAGGTTTTGGACCTTGTTTTTGGAATCCTTTCAATATTTCAAAAACAGCATTGGAAAGATTTTGGGTATTATCAGGAGCACAGCTAAACATAACAAGGAGAGAAAAACTTGACTTCGGATATTTTTCAAATCCCATTTGGAGCATTGGTGAATAGACACCGCTCATTTTCTCACGGATTGTTTCAATAAGTTCTATTTGGAGTGCTTCCCCTATTTGGTCAACAATCATATTATTTTTATCTGTCCATGGATATTCTTTATTATAGGCAATTCCTACCCAACTTTGTTCTTCCACACCAGCATATACATCATCATCAACTTGAGCGGCAGGGAAATCTTTCAGCACTTCACCGTTAAATTCTTCTCTTTCAGGGCTAGTAGGCAATGAAGCAATATAAGTAGTAATCAAATCATTTAATACCGCTTCATCAAAATTTCCCACAAAGAAGAAGGTAAAATCGGCAGGATTTGCAAAGCGTTGTTTATACAACTGGTATGCGCGAGCATAATCTGAAGATTTTACAAATTCATCCGTATAAGAAAGCATTGTGGTTTGATAAGGATCTTTTTGAGTAATAGCACTCAAAAACTCTCCAAAGAAACGATACATAGGAGCTGCTTTCACCATCTTCAATTGTTCTAATGTTTCATTAATCACTAACTCATATACGGAAGTGTCATATCTTGGATTGGTATAAAACGCATTAATATATTGGAAAAAGAAATCAAGATCTTTAGGAGTAGAGGAACCTGAAAGACCTTCATCCAAAACTGAAATATAGGGTATAAGACCAACTTGTTTCCCTTTCATTTTCTTTTCGAGGGAAGAGAAATTCAATTCTGCAATTCCGGCTCTGTCAACTAAGTCTGCAGCGAACATAGCAGAAGCAAGATCACATTCTCCGTACAAACTATATCCTCCACGACTTTTGGCAGTGAACAATATTTCGTCGTTTTTAAAATCGGTTTTCTTAATCACAACTTTAATTCCATTAGATAGCGTTAATTCTTTAGCATCGATTCCCTCGAGAACTTTCGTATTTACAATAGTTCCTGGTGTCAAAGAAGCTTTTTCCACCAATTCTTGTTCTTTATAGGTATCGACATACGGAGTTACATTTTCAAGATCTTTATTCTTTAGGACTGCAAGCACTTCACTTTCAGTAGGAACTTTAACACCTTCTTTGTCGGGAGCCATCACAACAGCTACAAGGTTCTCGTCTGTTATCCATTCTTTTGCCAATTGATTAATTTGTTCAAGGGTAATATCTTCCATATGTTTTTTAGCAAGAGCATTTTCTCTTTTTGCTCCCGGAATTGGGTCTTTATGGAGGTAATGAGCCACATACTGACTAGCAAAATCTTCAGATTCGGTTTTAGACAACTCTTTTTCTGCCATTTCATAGCGGTTCAACAATTCTTCTTTAGCACGTTTAAATTCTGATTCAAGGAATCCGTGTTTCAATACTCTATTATCCTCTCTAATAAGAGCTTCGATAGATTCAATTATTTTATTTTCTTTACACGCAGCTGAAGAGGTATATGCATCGGTATTTCCAATAAATTCACCATAACCGGTACCACCACCCACAAAAGGACATTTTGGATCTTGTAACATTTCATTGATACGGGAATCGTACATAATGTTATAAAGTTCATGTGCCATTTGTTTTTTAAAATCTGCAATAGTTTTCATTACAAAATGGGGATGTTTACGCACCAACATCACTTGGCTACCCATGGCTTCTTTATCGGTACATACGGATACAAGAGGTTCTTTATTTGGATTAATCGGGAAAATCACTTTTTCTCTTGGATTTTTTACCGGTTTAATTTTTCCAAACTTCTTGATAATCATTTGTTCAATTTCAGCAGCATTTATATCTCCAACAACAATAACTGCTTGTAAATCGGTTCTATACCAATCATTGTAGAAATTTTTAATGGTTTTATGTTCAAACCCATTGATAATTTCAATAAGACCGATAGGCATACGTTCTGCATATCTAGAATCTTTAAATAGTACCGGCCACCATTTTTTTCTCATACGGTCACTAGCACCAAGGCCCATGCGGTACTCTTCGGCAATGACACCTCGTTCTTGTTCAATCTCTTTTCCATCAAACAAGAATTCATTTGCCCAGCCTTTTAAAATATTCAAGCCCATATCGATATATTTAGGATCATCGGTAGGCATTTGAATCATGTACACGGTTTCGTCAAAGGAAGTATAGGCATTAATACCGCCGCCGAAAGAAACACCGATTTTTTGTAATTCGCTAATCATTTCATTACTTGGATAGCCTTTAATACCATTAAAAGCCATGTGTTCTGTGAAGTGTGCCAACCCTTGTTGGTCATCATTTTCCTGATTGGAACCGGCATTCACGGCCAAACGAAATTCAACTCTTTTCTCGGGTTTTTTATTTTCGCGAATGTAATAAGTAAGACCATTTTCCAGCTTCCCGATTTTCACATTCGGATCGTTGTTAATCGGGGCATTTAAGTCTTGAGCCACGGAGATCATTCCCATGGAGTAAATTGCCACAATGAGCAGTACAAATAATTTTTTCATTTTTTCTTTTTTAAGTGTTTATTTAATTTATAAAATATTGATTGATATATATTTTCTCGAAAAATCTATGGAATGGATTCCTAATTGGATTGGATTTTTTATAATGCAAAATTAATAAAAATAAGAGATCTTTATTCTTCATTTTCATAAATTGATGACAATTCTTTTTCCGCCTTTTTAAAATAATTTACATAATATTTACGGTAAAGCCAAAATGATAAAGCAAAAGCAATTACGGAACAAAAAATAACTATGAAGAGATAATAGGAATAATGGTGCCGCAACAAATCAACACCAGGATATAAACTCCTATAATAAGCTGGCAATCCAAAAGCGAAAATAAAAGGCAAAGATGCTATTTCTATCTGAAAGAACGCCCCTACTCTTTTTTTCTGTGCAATTATCTCTTTTTGTTTTTTTAAAATTTCATCATTAAAAGAGATAATTTTTTTATATCCCACAAACTCGATTGTAGACAATATTAAGTTTAAAAGAACGAAAAGAATGGTCAATAAAGAGGTTCCGAAATACCTAAAATCACTAATATATTTTTGTGCGTAATAACTATATAAAACAATCAATCCGATACAAACCAAGATATTCACGAATTCAACTCTTCGAAAGTTCAAAAACCAACGATTGATTTTATTAAAGCAGACTTTTTTCAGTTGTTCTTCGTCGACTGAAAGATGCTGTTCCAATAATTCATCGTTTTGTTTCCACTGTTTTTTTAACTCTTCTAATTCCATAATATCATTTCTGTATTAATTTACAATTAATTCATTGTATTTTTCATCTTCTGTTTGAGTCGGTTAATTTTAGTTCCGATATTGGTTTCACTGGTTCCAATAATTTCTGCGATTTCCTTATAAGAATTTCCTTCAAGGTAGAGAAGTAAGATGGCTTTATCAATATTATTCAAGTTGTCAATAGCTGCATAGAGTTGTTTGATTTGGAGTTGTAGTTCCGGATCCGTGGCTACGCTATCCGGAATTTGAAAGATTACCCCGTCGTAGCCAATAGTTTGACGGCGGTGGCGGCTCTCTTTTCGTTGAAAAGAAATAGCCGTATTCAATGCGATTCTATATATCCATGTTGAATATTTATAGGTATCATCATAATTGGGAAAAGCAAGCCATAGTTGAATCAGTATTTCTTGTTCTATATCGCGAAAATCTTCGGGAGCCACTGCGTAGAAATTACAAACTTTAAATATAAGTCCTTTATTTTCTCTAATCATTTTTAGAAAATCTTCTTTCAGTTGCCGGTCATTCATATAAATCGCACTTCTGTTTGGATACATTATTCGCACCAAAGAACAAAAAATCACACTTTTCTGTTCAATTTTTTAAAAAAACTATGAAAATAATAAATAAAGTAGAAAAGAATTACTTATTTTCGGCTTTTTCTATCTCTTTTTGAATATGTTTTGGAAGACTGTCTACACAATGATGACATTTCATATCAAGCGTATACATTCGAGCAATACAGTAATTTGAATGTTTACAACCATTTACTTCAGTCCCCTGACTCATTTTATTAACAAAATCAGGATCATGAATCAGGGCTCTCGCCATTTGTACTGCATGAAATCCATGGTCCAGCACTTCATCAATTTTAGACTTAGACACCAATCCCCCTACATAAATAAGAGGAATATTGAGTTCTTTTTTAAATTTCAAAGCATCCTCAAGGAAATAGGCCTCTTTAAAGGGCACAGCGGGAACAAGCCATTTTCCTATCAATCGTAAGCCAATACGTAGCCACCAGAAGCGAAGCCAACTCATGTAGTGAGCCATGGTTTTGATGGGCATCGCACCCCGCATCACATGCATTGGGGCTTTGCTCACAAATCCGGCACTCAGCACTAAAGCATGAGCGCCAAGACGTTCCAATTCTTTGGCCACCAAAATACATTCATCCATCTGCATTCCGGATTTAAATCCGTCATACATATTTACTTTGACCATCACTGCAATATCATCTCCGGCTGCTTGCATAACCTCTTTCATCACCATTTGCATAAAACGCATTCTATTTTCGAGAGAACCGCCGTATTTATCTTTTCTTTTATTGGTATAAGGGGATAAAAATTGACTAATCAGGTATCCGTGTCCTGCGTGAATTTCCACTGCATCGAAGCCGGCTTTACGTGCCAAATGTACCGCAGTCCCAAAATCCTTCACCATCTGTAGAATTTCTAACTCTTTCATGCCTCTCACAATAGTGGGTGAATAAAGATTAAAACCGGTAGAGGCACCAATTGGAATTTGCCCACAGGTATAAAAGTGGGTCATATTTCCACAATGGCCAAGCTGAATAGCCGCTTTAGCTCCTTCTGCATGAAGAGCATGGGTCATTTTTTTCAATTCCGGTATAATCTCTTCCCGCATCCATAGCTGTCCATTAAATGAAAGTCCACTCCGATTGATGGCTGCGTAAGCGACATTAGTCATCCCAATGCCTCCTTTGGCCACGGAGAGATGATAATTAATCAATGCATCACTCGGTTTGTTATCAATGCACATATTTTCAAATGCAGAAGCTCTGATTGTGCGATTTCGTAAAGTTATCGGACCAATTTGACAAGAGGTAAAGATTTTGGATTCAGCCATTTTTATTTATTTATAAGATTATTTTAAATAATGATAAAAAAGAAATTTCGAGATGCAAAAATACATAAACTTGGGAATTATTCAATGTAATTTTTCATAATATTTCTCTTTTTAAAATTCTTATTTTCAGATAGAAAAAGAAATAAAATATAGATATTTCTCTAATATTCTTCAAAAGAAGAGCTTCCGCATAAAAGACAAGAACCATAAGATGCATTTATTTTTCTTATATCTTTGCATTTTAAAATATACTCCATGAATATTGCCGTAATTGTAGCCGGTGGTGTCGGACGCAGATTTGGAAAAGATCTCCCGAAGCAGTTTCTTCTTCTTGGAGATAAAAGCATTATCGAACATACTGTAAATCAATTTGAACAACACCCCAATATTGATGAAATTGTGATTGTTAGTCACGAAAAATACATTAATCGTATTGAAGATTTCGTTCAAATAAATGATTGGAAGAAACTGAAACATATTCTCAAGGGGGGAAAGGAACGTTATGAATCTTGTTGGACTGCAATTAAACAATATGAGTCATATCCCGAATACAATTTAATTTTTCATGATGCAGTAAGACCTTTAGTGAGTCAAGAGATAATTACCCAAACCATTCTCGCACTAGATAAATTCAATGCGGTGGGCGTATGTATTCCGGCAACAGATACGCTATTTATAGTTCAGGACGGAGGGGAATTCCTGGCACAAGTCCCGGATCGAAGTTCCATACGACACGCTCAAACTCCTCAAGGATTTAAACAACATATTATTCGCAAAGCTTATGAAATTGCACTCCTTGATCCCAACTTCACTTCTTCGGATGATTGCGGAATTGTACTCAAATATCTGCCTAAAGAACCAATTTATATGATTCCCGGGACAAAATCAAATATCAAAATAACTCATAAAGAAGACCTTCTTATCATAGAAAAACTTTATCAATCATTGATTAAGAATAATAATGAAAATTAATAAATAGAATAGAAAAATAAAATCATGAATAAAACCATCACTGTTACAACACCTCTTTTTCCTCCATTGGAAGAATTTGAAACTTACTTACAAGACATTTGGGCTCGTAAATGGCTGACTAATAACGGGCACTATCACGAGCTCCTGGAAAAAGAACTCTGCAACTATTTACAAGTCAAACATTTCAGTTTGTTTTCCAATGGGACTTTGGCGCTCATTACTGCCCTACAGGCCTTACAAATTAAAGGAGAAGTTATTACGACACCCTTTAGTTTTGTGGCTACGTCGCATGCATTGTGGTGGAATGGAATCAAGCCGGTTTTTGTAGATATTGACCCAGTGACATGCAACTTGGATCCCACGAAGATTGAAGCGGCCATTACGCCTGCAACCTCCGCAATTATGCCTGTGCATGTATACGGAAATCCTTGTGATCACGAAAGAATTCAAGAAATTGCAGATCGCCATCAATTGAAAATCATTTACGATGCTGCCCATGCATTTACAGTAACTCAAAATGGGACTTCCATCCTTAATTACGGAGATTTATCCATACTTAGTTTTCATGCAACCAAAACCTATTCTACCATCGAAGGCGGAGCGATTATTTGTCATTCTGCGGAGATGAAAAGACATATTGATAATTTAAAAAACTTTGGATTCAGAGGAGAAACTGTAGTGGAAGAACCCGGCATAAATGCCAAACTCAATGAAGTACAAGCTGCATATGGACTTGCTTCTTTGAAATACATAGATCAAGCCATTGAAAAGCGTAAAAAATCGGCTCAAATTTATATAGAAGCCATTGATCAAATTGAAGGGCTCTCCTATTTACAAGAAATAAAAGGCGTTAAATACAACTATTCTTATTTTCCGGTATTTATTGATGAAGCCAAATATGGAATTAGTCGCGACTGTTTGTATGAAATTCTTAAAGAACACAATATTTTGGGACGGCGTTATTTTTATCCGCTCATCAGTCACTTTACTCCCTATCATGATTTACCGTCTGCTTCTCCCGAAAACTTACCTATTGCGACACATATTGCAAATAGTGTAATCTGTCTACCCATGCATCATGAGTTGTCGGAAGAGGATTTAGCTCGCATCATTTCCGTTCTCAAAAAGGCCGGGCGAAAATAATCATCCTCCAGAACATATAAGAAAAAAGGCGGAACAAATCAAAAATTTATTCCGCCTTTTAATATTCTCTAATTAAAATTATTTAGCAACAGCAAATTTGCCTGAATTTAAAATGGTATTATTAGAGATTAAGCGATAGAAATAAGTTCCCGTTTCAATATCGGAAAGATTGAGACTATAATTGGTTCCTTGTACATTTTGTTTGGCAACCAATGCTCCGGTAATTGAATAAACGAATAATTCAGCATTTACATCTTCGCCGAAAGTAAAATTAAGACAATCTACAGCCGGATTGGGAAATAGTTGTACCTTGAAATTATTCATTAAAGGTTCTACGAGTCCGGAAGCATAAGCAAACGCAATATTATCAATATATAATGTAGAATTTTCGCGTCCTTGGCAATTTTGAAGATTTGCAAAGTCATAAGCAGCACTGGCAACAAAAAGAATTTTCACTTTGTTCGGCAAATCAGTAGTTGTGTATGTGAGCGGCAAGTAAAATGAAGTCCAGTTATTCACAAAACTTTTTTCTACTTTTTTGTAAGCAGCCAATTCCACATCTCCGTTATAAACAGCAAAATCAATAGCTGCAGAGTCTCCGGAAATCGGAGTATATTTATAATAACCCATTAAGGCAACCGGTTGTTCGGTAAAAGAGAAATTCTTTCTCACGTCCAAGCCGCCATTATCAAGGAACTCTTGAATAAAGTCAGGACTGATAGTACCAATAGCACCAGGAATAAAAGTGGGAGGAGCTTTACTGACCAATTTCAGAGCATAATTACCACTTTGAGGGTTTGCCGTTTCTCTATAAGTTGAAAGCACTCCTATCAATGGTTCTTCATAGAGTTCATTTAAAGAATAGAAAAGAGAACTCTGATAATCCCAATAATTACCGGAAGTGTGTTCATATTGAGTCCATCCTGTTTCAAATCCTCCATCAGGAATATTTTGGGCGGACAAGGAGACAGAAACTGCTCCAATGAATAAAAAAGTAATCCATTTTTTCATGATTCAAAATTTTTATGATTAAATACAATTAATTATATATAAGGTTAATTCAAATTATAAACAACTTGAACCGTAACGGTTCGTGTCGGTTCAACATACATTGGTCTGAGCGTATAGCTTTTATTAAGAATATTCTTAACAATAAGCGATAAAGTAACATCTTTGACAACAAAACTGGCTCTTACATCAAAAATAAATGACCCGTTCTGATAATCTTTTGAATGGAAATAGTCGTAATATCCTTCAAACGGCAAATCCCCCATTGCTCGGAGCTGTTTTATTCTTCTTTCCGATAAATTCGGATTATATATATCATAATCAAAGAAAAAGAGATCCACATTTTTCATGGCGCTGAAATAAGTTCCGGAAACACCGAGACTAAATTTCTTATAAAAGGTAAATTCCAAATCGAATTTAGCCATGTGTTCAATTCTATATTTCAATACACTTCTGGAAGTATCGGATGAAGTACTTAAAAAAGTATAATCCTTATTCATATACTTATAGTAGACCTCATCTCTTTTGTTGGCCACGGGATTGCTAAAAGTATAACTTGCCATCAATGTATAGGTAATATTCTTCGATATTTTTCCTTCTCCCATCAAATTAAAATCAATACCTGAAATGGTAGCTGCACCGGTATTCAAAAACTTGAAGCCCATACGATCTTGCACCGGCCCTTCCGTACCCCAAGCTCCCATACAGAATTCAATATAGTTGTCATAATCTTGGCGATAGAGGGCCAAATCTACTATTCCTTTGAAATCAAAGAAAGAGAAAGGTTGCATCGCGCCGACTTCAATATTTTGGCTGGTTTCAGATTTCAACTCAGGATTGGGGTAAAAGCCGTATCTTCCTACGGTCAAAGCAATAAATTTCTCGCCAATGCTGGGATAGCGATATCCTTGTCCGAAAGAAGCTCTAAAGGCTGTTTTGGTTTTCGTTATTTGATAGTTCACTCCCGCTCTAAAAATCGGTTCATTTTCATTAATATCGTCTAATTTATAGTATTCCCAGCGTCCTCCTACTGCAACGGTTAAATTCTTCTTTTTAAGGAATTTTTGTTCCAATTGGGCATAAATGGAAAAGTTGTCGGAAAACATTCGTTTTGGCTTAGAGGAGTAATTATCTCCATTAAAAACGGGACCAAAAGATTCAGCATAAATATTCGTGAGCCCTGCCACAATATTCATTCCAATTTTTGAAATTTGCTTATTATATTGATATTCATTAAAAACCAGGATTGAATTTGAACTTTGGAATCCTTTGGACTCTTTACTGTCACTATAAGTGATTCTATTTCTGAAAGAGTGAATAGAGCCTTTAGGTGCGATATATTGAATGGTCGGGTCGATATAGAAATTTATATCTTTAAATTTAGACATAGACCCCGGATATGTACGATACATATTGGTATCGGCATTATACCAGAAGAAAGACTGCGCATTTTCGGTATACATTGCATTGGCATTCAGGCTTACCGAGAGTCCTTTAACCTTACTGAATCTATATCGGGTAGCGAAATTAAGTCTTCCGCGGCGTTCATATTTTCCACGGTCATCACCATTGGTTGCCCAAGTTTGAGAGATCTTTTCTTCTGGTCCGATATGCCCTTGGTCATCAAAGAATTCTCCACCTATTACAAAATCAAAATTTTTCTTAATAATTCTGGAATGGAGAAA
>CAZWCI010000059.1:0-10080 GCA_964632815.1 uncultured Lentimicrobiaceae bacterium
TTCTTTTTGCCTTGATTTTTTGGTACTTTTGTATCAAGACAAAAGTACCAAAAGATAAATAATCAGCAAGATTATACCCCGAAGGGGGAAAACGTTTATAGCAAAGCAACGGATAGAAAGATAATACGTTTTGGCAGCGATGATATTTCGATAAAGAATCATTTTACCTACCCCGTCCTTCGGCGACAAGAAAAACTTACAAATTAGCTAAATACCATGCGTCGCCGAAGGACGGGGTAGGTAAAATGGGATCTGCCCATCTTGGTTATGGCTCAAGGTCGTAAATAGCTTTCCTCGAGATCGCACCCTATTTTTCCAGGCACTTATTTTCCCGGACACCAATAAAAAAAAAGGTCACCTTATGCATTATTTTTTTGATACAACGAAAAAAGATTAATAATCTTATAAACCAATACTGCTGCCAACACATCTGAAGACTTCTCGGAAAGATTGGGACATAGTTCGACCACATCAAAGCCCACAATTTTTTTAGTTTGAAAAAGTAGCGTTAAGAAATCGGTCAGTTGGTACCACGAGAGTCCTCCGGGCAACGGAGTTCCTGTAGAGGGCAAAATTGACGGGTCGAGGCCGTCTAAATCAATGGAGAGATAGACTTCCCCGGGAAGCCGATGGAGTGCCTCTTCCATCCAATTGTTGCGATGACGGATTTGGTGGGCATAGAAGATATTTTCCGGCACGATAAATGGTTTTTCTTCGGCACACACATTGCGAATGCCCACTTGCACCACGTTAGCCCCCATTTCCTGAGCCCGCCGCATCACACAAGCATGGTTATAAGGCGAGTTTTGATAGGAGTCCCTCAAATCCGCATGTGCATCAATTTGCAACACGGACAAGTTCGGAAATTGCGCCTTCATTGCCTGAATACTGCCGATAGAGACAGAATGTTCACCTCCTAACACCCCTACAATCTTATTCAATTTCACAAAATGGCGAACCCGTTCAAAGACCGCTTGTGCCATCTCCTCCGGAGTTTTATTTTGCCGAATGGGAACATCGGTATAAATCCCCTCGAGGTAAGCTTCTGCATCCAACTCAATATCGTACAATTCGATACTGTCAGAGGCATCAATGATGGCTTGCGGACCTTGATCCGCCCCTTTCACGTAAGTACTGGTTCCATCATAAGGAACAGGGATTAACACATATTTGGCATTTTCTAATAAAGAAAATGATTTATCCATGTCTAAAAAATATTCCATTATCTTTGCACTAAATTTTTAAAGAACAAAAATAGTAAAAAACAGCTTATGAATTCTCGTCCGTTCAAACCATTACAAAAAATTGGAAATCAATATATTGAATGCACGTTTACTGATGCGTACGAAAAAATAGCCCTTCAGATAGAAGCAACCGCTCCGGAATCGACCTTGTTCCTCGTCGGCGGGGGCTTGTCCAACGAGGAGATGTACTTAATTCAGCGGCTTGCGCGCGGGGGGGTAAAAAGCAATGCCCTTGCCTCTTTCGAATACCTCGGCAGAGGCGACGACTTCAACTTTGATAAAAACGATATTGTCCCTTTTGCCGAACTGGCGGTCTCTTCTCATTTCTTTATCTTCGGTTTCGATGTCGACAACAACCATCCCGAATTTTGCAAAATCAAAAATATTGCGCGGGAGCAACAAATTCCATGCACCTATACCAACTCCTTATTTCAGTCGAATCAAATAGATTACTACGCACTCTTTCGCGCCATCAACTATCATCTGATTGCACAAAATAAAGCCAAGGGAATTTTTATTGAACGCATAGGAAAGAATTATGCTCCGTATCAAGAGGCCTTGATGCAGGAAGATTATGTAAAACTTTTGGCTCAGGCCAATAGTACGGAGGAAGAGATGATTCGCTTCGTTGACATGGTGCTGCAGGAAGACACTCCTGTGTTGATATACAGAGAACAAGCGTTTTCCTCCCGTGCCATTAAAGAGATGATCAATTTTGCCATGTTAATCGAAATCCAAACCAAAACCGGCAGCGGACTTCTGGGTATCAAAGAATCCGTTAATTCACAAGGGTTATTCGACATGGGCATCTTCCCCACCCTTTCTCCGGGCGGCGAAACGTGGAATGAAGAACATAAAAAACTGGCGGAATCTTTGTGGCAAACCTCCATTGAGTGTGCCCCCACCGATGTCTATCAGCAATTGCAACAAGGCAAATATCAGAATGTCCTTCTATTCGGAAATGAGGGTATTCCCGACACGTTCCAATCGTTTATTAAAGCCATTCCTTTCAAAGTAAATCACACCACAAAGATTGGAAAAACCGACACTTGGGCAGACATCATATTACCGGCAAGTAAACTCGAAGAGACAGGCGGCAGCTATACCGACAGCACGCGGATGGCACATCCGATCAATCCCACACAACCTTGTCCGATTGCGTTGAACAATTTAGCACAAATCTCTTTACTTGGCGAACGTTTCGGATTACCCAAACTAGACAACAAAGACGACATCTTTTTGGAATACGTCTCCTTCTTCCATGCCGGCTGCAAAAGTGCAAGCAGACATTTTTTCACCATCTAAAACATCAGAGGTCGCCTATCCGTTGAGAAATCAAAATAGCTTCATTTTCTATTTTTTTTGATAAATATTTATAATTATGATTAGGGCGTGCCGGCTACGCCGCCGGCACGCCCTAATAAATAAAATAAAACAGCTGAAAATTATTCTTGAGAATTCAGGAAACGTTCTGCATCAAGGGCAGCCATACAACCGGAAGCAGCGGCCGTGATGGCTTGACGGTAAGAGGAATCCTGCACATCTCCGGCAGCAAACACCCCCGGCACCGTAGTTTTGGTGGTTCCCGGAATGGTTTTGATGTACCCCTGCTCATCCAGCTCAAGTTGTCCTTCAAAAAGAGAGGTCGCCGGAGTATGACCGATAGCCACAAAAATACCATCTACGTCAACATCTTGTGTTGATTTTTTCACTTTATCGTACAATCTCATTCCGGTCACTTTTTTCATCATTCCCTCTTTTTGGCCCAACACTTCTTGAACCGTAGCATTCCATATAATTTCGATATTGGGAATTTTGAAAATTCGTTGTTGCATGGCTTTGGAGGCGCGAAATTCATCACGGCGATGAATCAGATATACTTTTTTACACATTTGAGCGAGGTAGGCAGCTTCTTCCAAAGCGGAATCTCCACCTCCGACCACTGCTACGTTTTTATTTTTATAAAAGAAACCGTCACAGGTGGCACAAGTAGAAACCCCATATCCTTTATAGTCTTGTTCCGACTCAATTTCCATCCATTTGGCAAGTGCCCCCGTAGAAATGATTATGGTATCCGCCAGCAACTGTTTTTCCTCGTCGATGGTACAGACAAAAGGACGTACTGACAGGTCCACAGCGGTCACCATTCCGGTTCTGATGTCTGTTCCCATTCGTTCGGCCTGCATCCTAAAATCGGTCATCATCTCCGGGCCTTGTTTTCCGAAAGGATAGCCGGGAAAATTCTCCACCGTGGTTGTTACTGTCAACTGGCCTCCGGGCATCATTCCTTCAATAAGAATAGGCGATAAATTGGCACGTGATGCATAAATTCCTGCCGTATATCCTGCAGGGCCTGAACCTATAATCAGACACTTCACTCTTTCTTTCATATTTTTTTTATTTAATTATTTCTATTTCTATAATCAACACAATGTACATATACCGGTAGCTTCTATTATTGTTCAATCAAAAAGGCAAATAAATCGGCAAAATCATCTGCAAGGGACATATAAGATTTCCCGGGACTATAATTCTTTATCGGGATTTTGGCACAGGAAATCCACGCACTTTGGTTTTCAACTTCAGTAATTCGCACAAAAAAATCTTCCGGTGAGTGATAGTATTGATAATGTAAAACACCCTGCGTTGTATGGAGAGAATCATCCTCGGTCAATATTAAAATACCGGCATCTACGTATGATATTTTGTTAATAATATGAATTGTTTTTTGATAGTCCAAATGATTAAGATAGAGATGATGGGTTGCTATTTCTCCGATTTGCCTATTAAAAACATTTATTAATCGATCAAAATTATAATTATACGGAACAAAAAGTCGTGTTACGGCGCCGGCTGCTTTTCCGAAATATCGGATTACGTCATCAAACAAAGCCGCCAATTCCGTTTCGGTCTCGGCTCCTGTCAACAGAGCACTGCTGTATCTCTGAGGGAATTCAAAAGTCGCCCTTTTTGAGAAATAACGATTGTGGTACTCAAAAGAACGCTGCTTTGAAGACATGACCATACAATTGCATTGACGAAAATCGTCTGTTCCAATAATCCTGTCTTCAAAATTCATTTCAGGAATATCGGGATTTTGAACCAAAAAGTTCACTATCGGATTCTTTAAAAAGATTGTTGGAACCACGCTCCGATGACCGGCAAGAAAGATAAGCAGCAGGCTGACAATTTCGACCAACAAATCTTCATCATTGAGAAACGAGGCAACCAATTGGGCGTTGTTCCTATTCAAATTTTCCTGAGTCGAAAGTTCCTGACAATGGTCCAAAAACTCATCGGAAAGAATATAGGGAATTGCTTGCAAAGAAGTATAGCTGAATTCAGGCAACTTCCATTTATTATAACGAGTTTGTTGAAAAATCACTTCCTCCAAGACTGTATCTTTATCCGATAAAAGCCGCACCAATTTGTTACGCCAATTTCTGACAACATTAACTCGCGAATACAAGGTCATTTTTTCTTAATTTTAAAAGCAAAAATACAAAAAAGTACTCAATCAGTAAATTAAAAAAACAAAAACCCTGTTCTTCAAGGATTCCATTTCTCTTTAGTATTAAAAAAACTTGTAAATTTGCACCCTGAAAATTAAGAATATTGTTCATCAATTAAAAAACAGGAAATCATTATGTTTGAGAGTTTAACGGACAGATTGGAACGGGCGTTTAAAGTTTTAAAAGGGCAAGGATACATCACGGAAATCAATGTAGCCGAAACCATGAAAGAGGTTCGTAAAGCTTTATTGGATGCGGATGTCAGCTACAAAATTGCGAAAGATTTTACCGACGAAGTAAAGAAAAAAGCATTGGGGATGAATGTTTTGAAAGCCGTTTCTCCAAGTCAATTGATGGTAAAAATCGCATACGATGAACTTATTGCGTTGATGGGGCGGACTGCGGAAGACATCAACATCAAGTCCAATCCCTCTATCATTCTGATGGCCGGTTTGCAAGGATCGGGGAAAACAACTCATGCAGCCAAATTAGCCAATTTATTAAAAAATAAACGCGGTAAAAAACCGCTTTTAGTAGCTTGTGACGTTTATCGTCCTGCGGCCATAGAGCAACTTAAAGTGTTGGGAGCGCAAATTCAGGTAGAAGTTTTTGCAGACACAGAATCCAAAAAACCGGTTGAGATTGCCAAAAAAGCCATTGCACACGCCAAGACATGGGGGCACGATGTGGTGATAATAGATACGGCAGGTCGTTTGGCTATTGACCGTGAAATGATGGAAGAAATCGGCAACATCAAGTCGGCGGTAAACCCGCATGAAATCTTATTTGTGGTAGATGCCATGACCGGCCAGGATGCGGTAAACACAGCTAAAGCATTTAACGATAAACTTAACTTCGACGGCGTCATTCTGACCAAGATGGATGGGGATACGCGCGGAGGAGCAGCACTCACCGTGAAAGCGATTGTGAATAAGCCCATCAAATTCATCGGATTGGGAGAGAAAATGGAGGCTTTGGATGTTTTCCATCCCGATCGTATGGCAGAACGTATCCTCGGCATGGGTGATATCCGCTCCTTTGTGGAACGCGCCCAAGAGCAGATTGATGAGGAAGAAGCCGCAAAACTTCAGAAAAAATTAGCCAAAAATCAATTTGACTTTAATGATTTTTTATCTCAAATACATCAAATAAAGAAAATGGGAAACGTCAAAGACTTAATGTCGATGATTCCCGGAATGGGGAAAATGGTCAAAGATATGGACATTGATGAAAACTCATTTAAAGGGGTAGAAGCCATCATTTTATCAATGACTCCCGACGAGCGAAAAAATCCTGATATTCTGAACGGAAGCAGAAAAAAAAGAATTGCGGTGGGCAGTGGCAATAACATCCAAGAGGTAAATAAATTGGTAAAACAATTTGAAGATACCCGTAAGGTAATGAAAATGGTCAACAGCGGTAAAGCTAAAAATTTAATGCAGGGATTATCACGTCCGGGCAAACGTTAATTGAAAAAAGTACCCCTCGACAATTAATATATCGAAAAAAAATATTAATTTTGCATCTCATAGCCTTACAATATAAAGGTTGTTTGTATTTTTTTATTTCCCAAAAATTAATATTTGATACAATATGATACTAACTCCTGAAATCATTCTTTTGGTCGGATCAATTCTCATTTTTTTTGGAATTGTCATCTCCAAAGCAGGTTTCAGGTTCGGAGTTCCGGTATTACTTCTTTTTCTATTTGTGGGGATGTTGGCTGGTAGCGATGGCTTAGGACTTCAATTTTCAAGTCCCGAGATTGCCCAAGGAATTGGAATGATTGCGTTGTGTATTATCCTTTTCTCAGGCGGAATGGACACTCGTTATTCAGATATTAAACCAATAGTCAAAGAAGGTATTACTTTGGCTACTGTAGGCGTTTTGCTCACTGCCGTAACAACCGGCGCATTTATCTGGTGGATCACCAATTTTACAAAACTGCAAGATTTTGTTCAATTCACTTTTATCGAATCCATGTTGCTGGCATCGGTGATGTCCTCTACCGATTCGGCATCCGTTTTTTCTATTCTCAGATCAAAAAGCATTCATTTAAAAGAGAATTTGCGTCCTTTGCTGGAATTAGAGAGTGGAAGTAATGACCCCATGGCCTATTTACTAACCATTCTCTTCATTCAAATGCTACTTCCGGGAGACTCTTTTGGTGCCGGTGAGGCGGTAGGGTTTTTCTTTTTACAATTCATAATCGGAGCCATTGCAGGATTGCTTTTAGGAAAACTAAGCGTATGGATTATTAACAAAATCAATCTCGCCAACGATGGGCTTTATATGGTTACCATGTTGGTAATTACATTTTTCATCTTCTCGGCGACGACACTAATTAAGGGAAACGGTTATTTGGCAGTTTATGTAGGCGGATTGGTGATTGGAAATGCCAAATTCGTTCATAAAAAATCGATCATCAAATTTTACGACGGATTAACGTGGCTATTCCAGATTATTATGTTTTTGGTATTGGGATTGTTGGTCAATCCAAAGGAACTTCTTCCCATTGCTGTTTTAGGATTAATTATCGGAGGATTTATGGTTCTTTTTTCACGTCCGATTGCCGTAATGTTTTCCCTTCTTCCTTTTCGAAAACTATCGTTTAACGCAAGAGCATACGTTTCTTGGGTGGGTTTGCGCGGGGCGGTCCCCATCATCTTTGCCACCTATCCTTTGGTCGCCAATATCCCCCATGCAAGAGAGATGTTCAATATTGTTTTCTTTATCACCTTGGTTTCTCTCATTGTTCAGGGCAGTACCATCCCTGTGTTTGCAAAACTATCCAGTTTGTGCCATCGTAATGAAGAAACCAAAAAGAGCGATTTTGGGTTTGACATTGAATTTCCGGAAGAAGTAAAATCTGCCATGTCGGAAGTAAAAATCACCCGGGATAGTCTTAAGAACGGAACAAAACTCATGGAAATTCCGCTTCCCGATAAATCATTGGTGGTGATGGTCAAAAGAGGCACTCGCTTTTTCATTCCGAGAGGGAATACTCATTTGGAAGAAAATGACACATTATTAATCATTACCGATGATGAAGCCGCCTTAAAACAGACTTTTAAAGATTTAGGGCTTAAAGGCTATAAAGTATAAATTCTCTATTCTTTATACGCTTCTATTTTATTCCGTCTCGAGCATCCGCATTCGCCGATAAAATATTTTCATTCTTATATAAATCAAAAGAAAAAAAATGTAATTTTGCAACAAATTTTAATCATGAAGTATAAGAAAGTCTTATTAAAATTAAGCGGAGAATCTTTGATGGGAGATGATAATTACAGCATAGACTATCAAAGGGTAAAGCATTTTGCAGATGAAATCAAGTCGGCAACCACATTAGGCGTTCAGATGGGTGTAGTTATTGGAGGTGGCAATATTTTTCGCGGATTGAATGGCGCCGGCAAAGGGTTCGACCGCAGACAAGGCGATTATATGGGGATGTTGGCCACTTTAATTAATGCGATGGCTTTACAAAATGTGCTTCAAGAAATTGGAGTTAAAGCCAAAGTTTTATCTGCCATAACCATTGAACCGGTTTGTGAAAAAACTTACTATATTAAAGCTTTACAATATATGCAGGAAGGATATGTGGTTATTTTCGGCGGCGGAACCGGAAACCCATTCTTCTCTACCGACTCCGGCGCAGCGCTTCGGGCACTCGAAATTAAAGCTGACTTGCTCAT
Organism: uncultured Lentimicrobiaceae bacterium; assembly: GCA_964632815.1. GTDB lineage: Bacteria > Bacteroidota > Bacteroidia > Bacteroidales > WCHB1-69 > DUOL01. Next base: position 8,452 of record CAZWCI010000059.1, read on the forward strand.
TAAAGGCACCCGTGTGAATGGAATCTATACCGCAGATCCAGAAAAAGATCCTACGGCAATCAAGTATGACACACTCTCTTTTCAAGAAGCTTATGAAAAGAATCTCAAAATTATGGACCTTACCGCCTTTACTTTGTGCAAAGATAATAAAATGCCTATCTGCGTGTATAATGCCAATGATAAAGGAAGTTTGATTAAAGTGCTGAAAGGTGAAAAAGTGGGCACTTTTTTACATAGTGATATTGAGTAATATTAATAATATTTTTATGGAAGAGAAACATATCGTGGACCAAGATCTTTATAAAACTGCCTCTAAAAGAGTCGGCTTTAAAGTACATGTAACCATTTTCTTGATTGTCATGGCTATGTTGTGGATTATTTATACGTTTATCTTCAAAAAAGAAACTCCCGAAGGAGAAGAAAACACTTTTTTTCAAGCCATTCTTTTCCTCAATTCAATATGGGCATTGGTCATTGTTGCTCATTATTTAATTGTCTATAAATGGAATAAATCCTTAATCGAAAAAGAAATTAAAAATATTGAAAAAGAAAACGAAAATTTAAAAAAGAAACTTATTTCAATACAAAAAGAACAAGAAAAAGTAAATGCTTCTAATTCCGATAAAGTATAACTTTTTTTTAATGTGAATATTAAAACAGACCTGATATGGAAGATACCAAACAATGCTTAGAACAGGCCAAGTCGAATATGGAATCGGCTATTGTGTTTTTTGACAAAGAATTACAAAAAGTGCGTGCCGGCAAAGCAAGTCCGCAAATGCTCGACGGACTGAAAGTGGATTATTACGGGAATCCGACTCCCATAGAACAAGTAGCCAATATCAACACTCCCGATGCTCGCCAAATCGTTGTGCAACCATGGGAAAGAAACATGCTCCCTGTCATTGAAAAAGCAATATTAGCAGCAAATTTGGGTTTTACGCCTCAAAATAACGGAGAATTCATTCGTATCGTTGTCCCTGCAATGACGGAAGAAAGAAGAAAAGAATTGGTAAAGAAAATCAAACAAGATTCCGAACAAAATAAAGTAATTATCCGAAATATCCGCAGAAATGCGAACGAATCTGCCAAGAAATTAAAAGATAACGGAACTCCGGAAGATGAAGTTAAAAAATTGGAAGCAGACATTCAAAAACTGACTGATGATTACGTGGCAAAAATTGACAAAATAGCTGAACTCAAAGAAAAAGAAATAATGACCGTATAAAAACCGTATAAAAAAATTAATATTATTTATCTTAAAAAAATTGTATCATGAATTTTCCTGAAAATTTAAAGTATTCAACCGACCATGAATGGTTAAAGGTGGAAGGTGATGAGGTCTATGTAGGCATCACTGCCTATGCAGTTGACCAATTAGGAGATATTGTATTTCTTGATATTCCTTCTGTTGGGGAAACACTTACCTCAAAAGAACCATTTGGAACCGTTGAAGCTGTAAAAACCGTTTCCGACCTGTTCCTCCCCGTGGACGGCGAAGTACTCGAATTTAACGAAGCATTAGAAGCAAACCCGGGAATTATTAATACCGATCCTTATAACGAAGGATGGATCGTAAAAATTAAACCAAGTCATCCTGCTGACATAGATACTCTTCTTGATGCAGAA
>CAZWCI010000060.1:0-5099 GCA_964632815.1 uncultured Lentimicrobiaceae bacterium
AAGATTGATGTGGGAACTCAGGTGTCAGGAATTGTAGAGAAAATTTATGTCGATTTTAATGCGACCGTATCGAAAGGTCAATTGCTTGCAGAATTGGATAAATCCACCCTGTTGGAACAAGTGCGTCAGTCGGAAGCAACGCTTTCCGATGCCGAAAGTAATCTACAGTTTGTTTCCCAAAACTATGAACGGGTGAAACAATTGTATGAAAAAAATGCTGCCACAAAAGAGGCCTACGAAGATGCAACCAATCAGTTGATTCAGGCGAAAAATAAGGTAACTACCTCTAAGTCTAACCTTCAAAAAGCGCAGGTAAATTTATCCTACTCCAAAATCTATTCTCCCATTTCCGGAGTAGTGTTGAATAAAGCGGTGGAAGAAGGACAAACGGTAGCCGCCTCTTTCAGTACGCCCACCTTGTTTACGATAGCCAACGATTTGAAACAGATGCAAGTAGAAGCCGATGTGGATGAGGCCGATATCGGAAGAGTCAAAGTAGGCCAGCCGGTTACTTTTACCGTGGATGCTTTTCCGGATGATGTGTTTACCGGAATTGTGAAACAAGTCCGCCTCGAACCGACCATAACCTCTAATGTGGTTACATACACCGTTATCATCGACGCTCCCAATCCGCAAGAAAAATTATTTCCGGGAATGACGGCTGCTGTGACGATTATTACCAAAAATCAGTATGGAATAGTAATTCCTATGCAAGCAATCTATTATACTCCGGATGAAAAAGAGAAAAAAGAGTTGCAAAAACAAAATATCAAAGTCCAGGATGATTTTGTCTCCCAAGAGGAGTTGACCAATAGTTTGAAAGAAGTGGATAAAAAATCGATTTGGGTGAAAAATGGGAATGAATTGAAAAGAAAAACGGTTAAGATTGGCGTGAATGATGGTGTGAAGGTGTTGGTAGACAGTGGAATCAAAGAAGGCGAATCTGTAGTGCTTTCTATCTCGGAAAAGAAAGGAATGAAAGAAGAGCCCTCTTCATCCGGATTGAAAATGGGACCACCTGAAAGGAAAAAAAGATAAAATCAAGATAATACAACTACCGAGGTGAACGAAATTATTAAAATAGAAGAGTTAAAGCGTACTTTTACAGTTGGTGCGGAAAAAGTTCACGCCCTGAAGGGAATTTCATTTTCCATCCGACAAGGGGAGTTCGTGAGCATCATGGGTGCCAGCGGTTCCGGCAAGTCAACCTTGCTCAATATTCTCGGTTGTCTCGATACGCCGACTTCCGGGGAGTATATGATTGACGGGGTTAAGGTAAGCATGCAGTCACGGAATCAACTTTCGGTTCTGCGAAATCGCAAAATCGGTTTTGTTTTCCAAAGTTATAATCTGTTAGCCCGTACCACCGCATTAGAAAATGTGGAGTTGCCCTTATTGTACAATCATACCATATCGACAAAAGAACGACATGAACGAGCTATCTCAGCCCTCGTTTCTGTGGGACTCGAATCCCGGATGTATCACATGCCCAATCAATTGTCCGGCGGACAGCAACAACGCGTCGCTATTGCGCGGGCATTGGTGAATGACCCCGTTATTGTGCTTGCAGATGAAGCCACGGGGAATTTGGATACGCGAACCTCATACGAAATTATGAGTCTTTTTCAAGAGCTCCATGCCAAAGGAAAAACCATTGCCTTTGTGACACACGAAGCTGATATTGCAGCTTTTACCGACCGAACGATTCTGCTCCGCGACGGATATATTATCAAAGATGAGTCCATTGATAAACAGTCGGCTAAAAAAGCTTTGGAGTTGTTGCCTGTTAGTGATGATCAATAATATTTTAATTCATTAAAAATGAATTTATTTAATCTTGTAAAAATTGCCGTAAGAGCCCTGCTTCGAAACAAAGGTCGTACTTTGCTGACGATGTTGGGGATTATCATCGGAATTGCCTCCGTCATTGCCATGGTAAGTCTGGGACAAAGTTCTACCATTAGTGTCACCGAAGAACTATCTTCGATGGGTTCCAATATGATTATGGTGAGCCCTGCCCGGGAAATGAGGGGAGGTGTCAATTTGGGAAGAACCAATGCCCGCTCCTTAGATAAAAAGGATTTACAGACTATCCGGCAAAATGCTAAGTATGTGGACAAAATATCCCCATTGGTTACTACCGGTGCACAACTTGTCGTAGGCGGGCGAAACCATCCGGGCTCCATACAAGGTGTCAGTCCCGAATATCTCGATATCCGTAAGTATGAACTCGAAAATGGAACCATGTTCACAGAGGATGACATTAAACGTTATTCAAAGGTATGTGTAATCGGAAAAACAGTCGTCGATAATCTCTTCCCCGACGGAGAAAATCCTCTCGGTAAAACCATTCGCTTCGGCGCTATTCCGATGAAGGTGGTCGGTGTCCTCGAAAGTAAAGGGCAAAATCAAATGGGACAAGACCAGGATGACGTTGTGTTTGTACCTTACACGACCGTCCAAAAACGTTTTATGGCCATTACCTATTTTAATATGCTTTTTGTTTCGGCCGTATCAGAATCGGAATCCGAACTTGCGGCCACAGAAATCACCTATATTTTGAGGCATAATCACAATATTAAAGAGGGTGCAGAGGACGATTTTGAAATCCGCACTCAGGAAGAGTTGCTCACAACCATCAACACAATTACCAAAATGCTTACCCTGTTGTTGGCGGCCATTGCCTCAATTTCTTTGGTGGTAGGGGGTATCGGTATTATGAATATTATGTATGTGACCGTTACGGAACGGACCAAAGAAATCGGTTTGCGAATGTCTATCGGGGCACAACAACGTGATATTTTAATTCAATTCCTGTCCGAAAGTGTTATCCTTAGTTTATTGGGAGGCATTATCGGTATTATGCTCGGCTTGTTGCTCTCTTTCGGTTTGTCGAAGGTCCTGGATTGGCCTTTTATTGTCAGCGAAGGGGCTATTTTAATCTCCTTTTTGGTTTGTGCGGCCACCGGAATCTTTTTTGGCTGGTATCCTGCCAAACGAGCCGCCAATCTGGATCCGATTAATGCGTTGCGCTATGAGTAATGCATATTGTTAAGAAACGGACAGACTGTTATTTCCACTTCTCAAGAATGCCGAAAAAGCATAGATAAAATGAAGTTGACAATGTTAAAAAATTAGCTACTTTTGCATTTTTAATAGGAAAGAACAAATAATGGAACAGAAATATAAAATTGCAATTTTGGGCTACGGCCGAATGGGTAAAATGGTGGAAGCCGCGCTCCTCGAAATGGGACATGTTGTTTCCGTGACGATAGATAATGAGAAAGAGTGGGCAGAAAAGTATGAGGTGTTTTTAAGCAGTGATGTAGCGGTTGAGTTTTCTACCCCCGAAACGGCCATTGGTAATTTCTATCACTGTTTTGAGGCAGGTATTCCATTGGTTGCGGGCACTACCGGTTGGTCCAAACAATTGCCGGAAATTCTGAATAAAGCCCGGCAGCACTCGGCCTCTTTTGTGTATGGTTCCAATTTTAGCGTTGGCGCAAATTTGTTTTTGATGCTCAATAAGATTGCTGCCGAATTGATAAATAATCAATATCAATATGAGGTACATATTGAAGAGATCCATCATATTCATAAAAAAGATGCGCCCAGCGGTACGGCAATCACTACTGCAGAGATGATTATGAGTCAACTGAAACGTAAAACCGAATGGACAATGAGCCCCAATCCCGAACCCGGACAAATTCAAATTATAGCGCATCGGGAAGGAGATACAACCGGGATTCATCAGGTTACATACGAATCTCCCGAAGATACCATCCAAATTATACATAATGCCCACGATCGGACAGGCTTTGCCCACGGCGCCGTGAAAGCCGCTCTTTGGCTTGTGAATAACCATGGAATTTACGAATTTAAAGATATTTTTCCTCAATTGTTGAAATAATAATTTTGTCTGACTTCACTAATGACAGATTATACTTTTTTTCGGAAGAGAACGTTTATTAAAAATAATTAATCATTTTAGATTAACCCAATAAATAAAGTTTACAACATAAATATCAGCCATCATGGAATTGTCAAATTTAGCAGTGTATATCATTCTTATTATCTCTTTCTTAGGCTTTCAAGTCGGGCTATGGGGCATTTTCAAAAAAGCAGGACAAAGACCATGGTTGAGTTTAATTCCGATATACAACATGTGGGTATGGCTCTCGATTATTGCCCGTCCCCGTTGGTGGATGCTTCTGATTCTTTTTCCGTTTATCTCATTTTTCATGATTTATATGATGATCTGGAAAACGATACGTTTGTATGGAAAAAGAAGTTATCTGCCGCTCATTCTCGGAACTTTTTTCTTTTTTATATATTTACCTTATATAGGTTTTTCCAAAAAAGAAGTGTTTATATTGCCGGAAAATTTACCGAAATTTAAGAAAAGCAAAGCCCGTGAATGGGGAGATGCCATCATTTTTGCCGTGGCAGCCGCCTACATCATCCGTATGTTTTTGTTCGAGTTTTATAAAATTCCAACCTCTTCGATGGAAAGTTCCTTGATGGTTGGCGATTATTTGGCAGTAGGCAAGATGAATTACGGGGCAAGAGTTCCCATGACGCCCATTGCCTTTCCGTTCGTTCACCATACACTTCCCATGACCAAGTTTACTAAATCATACGTTGAGTGGGTAAAGTTACCTTATATGAAGTTTCCTGCCATCAACAAGATTGAGCATAACAATGTGGTGGTCTTTAATTACCCGGATGGCGATACTGTAGTGTTGGAACGGCAAAGTGAAAGCTATTACGCTATAGTCAGAGAGTTTGAAACCATGCTCAACCCGAATGCCGATCCCGAAGAACGAAATCGGATGTATTATAAATATGGTGACCAAATGAACAGGTATAATCTTAAATATGCCGGTGATTATTTCCCGGGAAAAGGACGTGCTGCCGTATGGAGTGAGTATAAGGTAGTGGCAAGACCGGTCGACAAAAGAGAAAACTATGTAAAACGTTGTATTGGCCTTCCGGGGGATGAACTTCTTATTGTGAACGGACAACTCTATGTGAACGGAAAAATGGCCTCCAATCCGAAAAATATGCAGTTCTCCTATTTTGTCAGAGATCAAATCGGC
>CAZWCI010000060.1:5199-9781 GCA_964632815.1 uncultured Lentimicrobiaceae bacterium
TGACAGTGCAACTCAATGATTCGACCATCGTGCTCTACGATAAAATTATCAGGAATTATGAACACAATAAACTCGAAATTAAAGATAAAGTTATATACATCAATGGAAAAGAAGCTTCTTCCTATACATTTACAATGGACTACTATTTTATGATGGGAGACAATCGTCACAATTCAGCCGACTCTCGTTTCTGGGGAGTTGTTCCCGAAGACCATATTGTGGGTAAAACCCTCTTTGTTTGGCTTTCTGTGGATAAATTTAAAAATTGGGGCGAAAATAAAATTCGCTGGAACAGAATGTTTAAAAAGATAAATTAACAGTCAGACAATATATTTTTTACTATCTTTGCATTTCAATTTATATAAAGAAATTATTAATAAAATAAAAGCACAATGAGAAAATTATTTATTTTAGGGGCGCTATTGGTTATTGCCTTATCCACAACTGTTTATGCACAAAAAGATTTTGGCGGAGTCATTAAATTGAAAACTTATGCTGACGGTACGACCGATCCGAATATCCTTTCACAAGTAAAAGGTGAGTACGATGAAACCGTATTGGGCAGTCAAACCAAAATAGTTGTTACCAGCCCCGGTGGCATGGGACAAGTTATTATTCGTGACGGAAATACGGGAATTATGAATATTATTCTTGACCTTTCTTCCATGGCTTACGGAAAATACCTCATTAGCGATACGGCAAATTATAAGTTGACTCAATACGATTTTGTTTATGACGAATCTGATGTAAAAACTATTGCCGGCTACGAATGTAATAAAGCAACTGTGACCATGACCGATCTCGAAACCGATGAAGTACAAACCATTTCGCTTTATGTTACAGATAAACTGATGAATCCTTCCACCTATAAATCTTATGACTATCCGGGATTGAAAGGATATCCATTATACACAGCAGTTGAAATAGACAATGCCGGTTCTCCATATATGGTTGTAATTGAAGCTACAGAAGTAATTCCCAATAAGAAAATTAAACCCATCGACTTTTTACTTCCTGCCGGATGGGTAGCTATTGCCGACGCTCCTGCAGAAGTGAAAAGCATGCTCGGTATGGGCACCGATGAAGAAGAATAATCATGATTAACGCTGTTCGGGTATGTCGGGGAAAATGATCAAAATGTTCTTGCAATGGGGAGGATTGCTGGCTTTGTGCCTTGCAATCCTCGAATTGTTGAAAATGGTCGCGCACAAAATCGACTATTCTTTTTCGGCTATCTATGATTTGTCGCTCATTATTGTTCTGATTGGCATCATTTTGCTCGGCACAAAACAATACCGCGATTCTCTTAAAAACAAAACCATTACATACGCGAAGGCTTTCGGATTTGGAGCACTCATTACCATCACCGCATTCGTTCTCTACTTTGGCTATATGTTTCTTCACTACAAATCAATTGAACCTGAAGGAATCGATAGAATTAACAAGCAAAATGAACAACGTTATGTGGAAAAACAGAAAAAAGACACACTTAATTCCGTTGAATTAGAGCACTTTTTGGCAACCGCGCACCAATCACTGCAATGCCAAACCGACACTTTTATACAGAAGACTACTTTTGCCGACTCTGTTTGTCTCCGCAATTCCATAGATACCATCAATTCCTATTTGTCAATTCGGATACTCGGTCCGAAAGTAAAATCGGATACGGCTCTCTATGCCATTAAAAATTTCACCCGCTTTGCGCAAAAAACGTTGTGGGAGATTACAGAGCAGCACCTTAAAACCCTCCCCGACAGTAACGAAGCTTGTGTCCGGGGAATTCAACAGATAGTCGCCGAAACCCAAAAAGAACTCGAAAATTATGCTCCCTTAAGTCTGAGATTGGAGCAGAGTTCTTCTAAAATACCCCACTACGATAGCATTTTCACCATCGCGTTTATCAGTGCTTTTTTCGTTTTTTGCTACGGCATTTTTGTAAATATATTTACCGCTCTATACCTCTATCGAAAAAAAGAGGCAGACAGTCCGGAAAATCCTTAATGTTAAAATTATGAATATATCGGTTGTTATTCCCTTATATAATGAAGAAGAGTCTCTGCCCGAATTGGTGGAATGGATTCATCGCGTGATGGAAACGCATCAACTTTCCTATGAAATTATATTGATTGATGATGGGTCAACCGATAAATCATGGTCGGTGATTGAGCAACTTAAAACGAAAAACGGGTCAATCAAAGGAATTAAATTCAGACGGAATTATGGGAAATCGGCTGCCCTGAATGCTGCTTTCGAAATCGTTGAAGGCGATGTTGTCATTACTATGGATGCCGATTTACAGGATAGTCCCGACGAAATCCCCGAATTGTACCAAATGATTGCCCAAGAGGGTTTTGATGTCGTTTCCGGATGGAAAAAGGTGAGATACGACTCCAAATGGGCTAAAAATATACCTTCCAAGTTCTTCAACTGGACCACGCGTAGAATGTCGAAAATAAAGTTACATGATTTCAATTGCGGTCTCAAAGCTTATCGCAAAGAGGTCGTAAAAACCATTGAAATCTATGGCGATATGCATCGTTACATCCCTGTAATTGCCAAATGGGCCGGTTTTCATAAGATTGGCGAAAAAGTAGTGCAACACCAAAAACGAAAATATGGCGTTAGCAAATTCGGATGGACCAGATTTGTGAATGGTTATCTCGATTTGATTACCATCTCTTTTGTGACCCGTTTCGGCAAAAAACCGATGCATTTTTTCGGATTGCTCGGCTCTGCCTCTTTCCTGCTTGGAGGCATTATTGCGCTGGGTCTTATCATTCAGAAACTTGTTGCCATTAGCCAACATACCGTCTATCGTCAGGTTACCGACCAGCCGCTTTTCTACATTGCCCTGTTGGCGATGATTATCGGGATGCAGCTATTCTTGTCCGGTTTTATAGCCGAATTGATTTCCCGTTCATCCCAGGATCGGAATAAATATCTTATGGAGAAAACGTTATAAGAGAATCATTTTTCTTTAGAATTTCTTTATTATCATTTTTTCCTTTTGGGCGTGTCGGCTTCGCCGCCGGCGCCCGGCTACAAGTCCGCAGCCGGTAGTCGTGTGGCCGCAAAGCTGCAAAAGGAGCTTCCTCCGGTCGCTCTTTTGCAGCAGCGTCCACATCGCCTCCCGTCTTTGCGGGCTTTCCGCCTAAGCGCCTCACGCACCGCAACTTGCACCTCGCATGCCGATATAGAGATATTCTAATATTGTTTATTTTTGATTTTACTTTGAAGTTGTTTCAATGTTAAGGTATCTGTACGTGGTGCGGGTGAAAATGAATTATAAAACCTATTTTCTTCTTCCGTTAGATCATCATATGAATAACCCATAGGTGGAGGAATTATGGCTGAAGTTTTTCTTTTGTTATACACCAAATAAAGAACAGCATAATCATAACGGCATAGAAGCAATCCATCTGAGGTATAAGAAGTAAATTCATTCGGTTCCCAATAACAGTAAGAGTGATTTTCTAAGGATGTTATCCAAGCAATGGTCTTAAGAATTATTGTCTTATGGTAAGGTCTAAAAAAATGATCAACTCCGTTTCCGTATAGATATACATCAAATCCCTTGTATAGCCATTTACCGATAAAAGGTTGAAACCTGTAGCAATTTGCCATAAGAATCGTAAAAATAGGTTCCATTATATAATCAGAGGAAGAAATTGTTATATTATATGTTTTTTCCGATTCTTGAATTATGCTTACGAAGAACGATGTTTTGCCTGATGTATAGGAGCTAAAGTCGTATTCCATAAAAATATCCATAAACTGTTTTATCACTCTTTTTTTTGCCTTTAATTCAGGAATAGAGGCCATCTTTTGTTCGCTCGTTTGCGGGTATAAACAGTTGCTATTCAATAAAAAGAAACTTAGAATTCCTATTAATATATAGTTTTTTATATTCATTTTATTTTATATTTTTGGGATGCTTTGGTCGGTTAACATATTTAGTTTGTGATTCTGTTTTGGGGAAGCATTATCAACGAATCATGTCCCTTAATAGGGAGGAGCATAATATAAACCTTTTAAATTAGAGGAAATTAAGATATTTATTCCTTTAATTGGAACGAGCAATTGAATATCATTAATTATGACTTCTATACTCAGTTCTGCACGAGGAATCATGTCCATTGGAAAATAAGAGGTAACTATAAATGGATCTCTCTTTCCCACCTTAATTACATTCCTTCTATTGTCTTTATCTTTTGTCTTTAAAGAAACAATGGTATAACATACACTATCCTGTGCTTGTATATAGTAAGCTTCTTTTGTTTTTATAATTTCAGTGATGAGCAGCGTCCTTATTACTGTATCGGTTTTATTTTGAGTTTCATGATATCTATTTCGCGTAAAAACGGGAATCGAATTTAATATGATGAATACAATAAATATTGTCTTTTTTATTGTGTTAGATACCACAGTGTTAAAATTTAGTTCCACAAAGTTAACATTTATTTCTTATATTGCTTCATCTTTTTTAACTTAATAATTGGCATAATGCTACAAAGTACAATCGGTGCAAGTTCCGGCGCGTGAGGAGGTAGGTGGAAAGCCCGCAAAGACGGGAGGCGATGTG
>CAZWCI010000061.1:0-9637 GCA_964632815.1 uncultured Lentimicrobiaceae bacterium
CCGAATCCGCTTCCTAAAACCAATCCTTGTCCGTAATTTAATCTATAATCTCCTAAAATTATTTTTTTTACTATTCCTATATTTTTAATACAAATATGAAAAGCATAAAAATCAAATCCTCGTTTTTGACTTCCTTTGAAAAATTCTTCTCCTGCATCTTTTTCCCCTGAAATTCCTAATGAGAAAAAAGGATGATTGGCTTGATATCGAAAGAGTAAGTGTGCGGAATTCCCAAGGTATTTGTTTGTTGTATTTTCCAAATATCCTGCTTGTTTTTCCAGAACTTGATCATATCGCAATACGAGTCGGTGTTTTGTTAGCTTCATGAATTCTTTGGCACTTCGTCTCTCTTTTTTGACCGGAGAGAAAATTAAATTTGAGATTATTCTGTCTACATCGTCGTGAGAAAATCCTTCAATTGCATATAATTCATAAAGAGATACGAGTTCCCCATAATTTTCAATATATAATTGTAATTGATAGTATTGATAATCAGTTAATTTTAATACAGAAAAACCAATCTCCGGCGGTAAATTATTAATATCAATTTTATCTTCCGAAGTTAAAAGATATTCCGGAATTTCTTCGGATATATCAGCTTCATCATCCTGATTTTCAATATAATTCTCGAGACTTTCATAAATGTTTTGATTTAAACTTTCATATTTTTTCAATAAACTATCGGTTTGCCCTGCAACAAACAGCGGAATAGAAAAAATAAGGATGAGTAATTTTCTCATAAAGAAAATGGAATTAGAAGAGATAGGGAAGGAGAGACGCCAGTCTTGAAGTCAAAAGAAGAGCGGACATCTAAGTGAATATATTTCCACATTAATCGAATTCCGCCATATAATTCCGGATTAGGAAGACAAAATCCACCCAAAAGAGAAATGTTTTTTCCAATGGAGTAGGAACCGCCGCAACAAATACGAAAGTATGTACATAGTTCTTTTTCTATATTTGAATATAGAAAGAATTTTTTATTCATCTCATAATAGAAATCTACTCTGAAAATTAGTGGCAAATAAGGATTTTCTTTTCCTGAAATTCCTCGTTTTAAACGGGCGGGATTATAGATGGAGAATCCCATGCAAAAACGATTATTTATTTTATACGAAGCCGAAATATCAAAAGTAATAGAGTGCACGGAAGGGTATCGACCTGCATGATTGAAAAGATATTGAAATTGCATTCCTATAGCCAATTTTTTTCCAAACAAACGACCATATCCCACTCCGATTTTAAGTTCTCCAAATTCTCGAAATCCAAAATGTTCTAATGTTAATTGAATCGCATTTTGATGATAAATGGCAATTGCACCAATTTCTTTAGTCATGAGTTCCTTCAAAAGAAAACGATTATTCGCAGAACATCGGAGATAGGATTTGCTTAAAAATAGAGTTCCGGAAAAATTGGCTTGATTATCTTCCAATTGATAAAGGTCGTGGAGCTGATATTGAGGATAAGTTTCCGGAGTCTGTTTCTCTTTTTGACCGTTCAGAAGAGGTGTTATTAATAGTAAAATTGCCAATAGAGTAAGGGAAGTATTCATTTTATTATATCTGTAATTCTAAATACAAATATAAAATAAAATTAACAAATTAACATTAATTTAAAATTATTTTTAAATTAATTTAAGATAAAAAAAGAGAATAAAAAAAGGGGATGTTTGTGAACACCCCCAATATTTTGATTCAAAAAGATGAATATTTTAGTTGAAAGTAAATTTGATAGGCAGGTTGTAATAAACACGAACCGCTTTATTATTATGCATACCGGGTTTCCATTTTGGTAATTTTTGCACAACACGAGCAGCTTCTTGGTCGCATGCAGGGAAGAGTGGTGCGGCAACTCTTACGTTGGAAACACTTCCGTCTCTTTCAACAACAAATTCTATCAAAACGGTTCCTTGAATATTATTTTCACGAGCGGATTGAGGATATTCCAAATTCTTTTGCAGAAATTCGTATAATGCTTCTATTCCTCCGATAAATTCCGGCATTTGTTGGGCAAAACGTACTGGAGGTGCTTCTTCAATACTTTCCTCTACTATATCAATTTTGCCAAAATCTTCAATTTCTTCATCTTCGATAAATTCAGTCGAAAAGGAAAAATTTGTTGTAACCTTAACCTGGTCGCTTACAATTTTAAGAACAACATCTTGTTGTTGTTGCGGAGCGGGTTCAGGAGGCGGTGGAGGTGTTTTATCCGTGGCAATTACATTGTCTTCAATGATAATGGCCTCTTCTTCGGCTTCATAAACGAAGTCGTCTCGATCTTGCGTTGCGAATAGTTCAAATCCGGCATACACAAGCGCTAAAACTACGACTAATCCGATTAGGATAAAAGTCCTTTTTTTGCTTTCGAGATCCCCTTTGGATGATTTCTTTTCGATCATGGCTTAATAATTTATAAAACAAAATATTGTATATATTTACAACGATGCAAAAATAATAAAAATTATATTGAAGTGAATAAAATTTCAGATAAAATAATTTTTTGCTTATGTTTGCCGAGAAATTGAGTTAAAAGTAAGACGATGAAGTTATTATAGATGTTGCTCAACTTAAGTTAAATAAATTAAATTTAAATGATATGAAATATGATGTAATTGTAATTGGAAGCGGTCCCGGCGGGTATGTTGCTGCCATTCGCTCCAGTCAACTCGGATTAAAAGTTGCGGTTATTGAACGAAGCGAATTAGGTGGAATTTGCTTAAATTGGGGATGTATTCCGACCAAAGCGTTGCTTAAATCAGCGCAAGTGTTGAAATATGTGAAACAAGCGGAACAATATGGTGTCAAAGTGGGGGCGGAGGCGGCACCTGACTTTTCTGCAATAGTAAATCGAAGCAGATCGATTGCAGCCCAAATGAGTAGTGGGGTGCAATTTTTGATGAAAAAAAATAAAATTGACGTCATTAACGGCTTTGGGAAGATTTTGAAAAAAAATCAAGTAGAAGTTACAAATAATGAGGGCAACAAAGATATTTATGAAGCAGCACACATCATACTTGCTACGGGTGCACGTTCACGAGAATTGCCCCATATCAAACAGGATGGAAAAAAAATAATCGGATACAGAGAAGCATTGACATTGGAAAAATTACCGGCTTCAATGGTAGTAGTGGGCTCCGGAGCTATTGGAAGTGAATTTGCTTATTTTTATGCTTCTATGGGAGTTCAGGTTGTTTTGGTGGAATTTATGCCCAATTTAGTTCCGGTCGAAGATGAAGAAATATCCAGACATTTAGAACGTGCTTTCCGGAAAATTGGAATTAAAGTGATGACTTCTTCTACAGTGGAAAATGTGGAAAAGAATGAAGATAAATGCATTGTCCATATAAAAGATGGTAAGGGAAATGAGATTTGTGTTGAAACCGAAATTGTCCTCTCGGCAGTTGGTATTGCACCCAATATTGAAAATATCGGATTGGAAGAATATGGTATTGCGGTAGAGAAAAATAAAATTGTAGTAGATGAATTTTACCGAACAAATTGTGAAGGAATATATGCAATAGGAGATATTGTACATGGTCAGGCATTGGCACATGTGGCTTCTCGCGAAGCTATAATTTGTGTTGAAAAGATTGCAGGACTGGAAGTACAACCTATGGATTACGGAAATATTCCGGGTTGCACCTATACGTCTCCCGAAATAGCATCGGTAGGTTTAACGGAAAAGGCAGCGTTGGCCCAAGGAAAAGAAATTTTGGTCGGAAAATTTCCATTTACGGCTTCAGGAAAAGCTACAGCATCCGGAAACCGAGATGGTATGGCAAAAGTGATTTTTGATAAGCAAACCGGAGCGTGGCTCGGCTGTCACCTGATAGGGGACAATGTTACCGAAATGATTGCCGGAGTGGTCGTTGCCAGAACAAAGAAAGCATCTGGACACGATGTTCTAAAATCAGTTCATCCTCATCCGACACTCTCTGAGACGATTATGGAAGCCACTGCTGCCGCATATGGCGAAGTGATCCATTTATAAGGCTTAGTTAAAGAATTGTTTTACTTTACTGAAAAAACTCTTGTCGTTTTTACCCGGACGTGGAACGAAATTTTCGGATTCTGCAAATTGTTCTATTGTTTTGCGTTCATCTTTCGTTAAATTTTTCGGGGTCCACACATTCACATTCACAATCAAATCACCCATTCTGCGATTGTGGAGTTCGGGTAATCCTTTTCCTTGAAGTCTTAAAATTTGTCCGCTTTGAGTCCCGGGGGCAATTTTTACTTTGGCCATTCCTTCCAGAATAGGAATCTCTACCGTTGCACCAAGGGCTGCTTGCGGGAATGAAATATAGTAATTAATATACAAATTATTCCCGTCTCTTTCAAAAATGTCGTGTTCAATTTCATCGATTACAATCAATAAATCTCCGTTGACTCCGCCATTAGGAGCCGCATTTCCTTTACCGCTCAGATTTAATTGCATTCCTGCGGCAACACCGGCAGGAATGTTTACAGTGACTACTTCTTCGCCTTTCACTATGCCATTGCCGCTACAATGGGGACATTTATTTTTGATTATTTCACCACTTCCCTGACATTCGGGGCAAACACCGGCAGTTTGCATAATTCCGAAAATGCTTTGTTGTTTGTGAATGACTTGGCCGGTTCCATTACAAGTAGGACAAGTGGTGAGATCGTTTTTATTTTTAGCACCGCTTCCTTCACATACTTCACAAGGAATATATTTTTGAATTTTAAGCTTTTTTTCTGTATTTTTTGAAATTTCTTCTAAAGTCAACTTAACTTTAACTCGAATATTTGTTCCTTTTCTGACTCTTCTTTGAGGGCGACCGGAGGAAAATCCGCCAAAATCAAATCCGCCCATCCCACCGAATAAATCCCCGAATCTTTCAAAAATAGTATTTAAGTCAAAATCAACATTGCCATATCCTCCGGCTCCGCCACCGCCATTCATGCCGGCATGGCCAAACCGATCATAACGTGCTTTTTTGTCGGAGTTGCTCAATACGTCATAAGCCTCTGCCGCTTCTTTAAATTTCTCTTCTGCTTCTTTATTTCCTGGATTTCTATCGGGATGATATTCCATTGCTTTTTTTCGGTAAGCTTTTTTTATCTCTTCCGCAGAGGCACTTTTTTCAACGCCAAGTATTTCGTAGTAATCTCTTTTTGTCATGTTAGTTTTTTTAATTTGCTACAACCACCTTTGAAAATCGAATCACTTTATTATGTATTTTATATCCTTTTGACAATACTTCCATGATTTTACCCTTATCCTCTTCATTTGTTGCCGGAAAATGAGTCACCGCTTCATGCAAATCTGTATCAAATGGTTCATTTATAGCAGGAATTTCTTCTACATTGAATTGTTTTAATATTTGTAATGTTTTTTTATAGATTATTTTAAACCCCTCTTTGACAGAATCAATATTTTCGACCTTCTGATTTGCTTGAATTGCTCTCTCGAAATCATCAATTACCGGAAGTAAATAAGAAATAACAGTCTCTGAAGCAGTCGCTAACAAATCTAATTTTTCTTTTGCAGTACGTTTTTTATAATTGTCAAATTCAGAAAAAAGACGTAAATATCGTTCATTTAATTCTTCTTTTTCGACTTCTAATTGAGTAATTTTTTCTTTTAATTTAGCTTCTTTTGTATTTTTTTTGCCGAAAAAAGTACTTTTTTCTTTCAAATTTTCCTCTTCTTCCGAAAAATCATTTGTAGTTTTAGAATCATTTTCTGTCGGAGGATTAGAGGTCTCTTTGTTATTAATATCTTGATTATTAGTGTGAACTACTTCTCTATCCTCTTCTTGATTTCTCTTTTTTTCCATGATAATGATTTATATTTAAGTAATTAAATTGATATATTCTTGTAACTTTTCTCAGAGATAGTCTGCAAAGATTTTGCCAATCTTTTCGCTTCTGTCAAAATGGCAGAGAAATGTTTTAAGTCAAAAAAAGAAAGAAATTTTTGTAAAATGTAGATTTTGAATTAAATAAAAGTGTATTTTTGCAAAACCTTTTTCTGAAATTGAAATAATTGAAAAAGAAAAGAATGTTAAACCATAAAATTATAATGTTATGACAAAAGCTGAAATCGTAAATGAAATTGCAACGAAAACAGGATTTGATAAAAATGCTGTTCAAACGGTTGTAGAAGCCTTTATGAATACTGTTAAAGGATCTCTCTCAAAAAATGACAATGTATACCTCAGAGGATTTGGTAGTTTCATCGTGAAAGAAAGAGCAGAAAAAACTGCAAGAAATATTTCAAAGAACCAAACGATTGTTATTCCGGCTCATAAGATTCCGGCATTCAAACCTTGCAAAACTTTTGTAAATGCTGTTAAAAAAATAAAATAACTCTTTTAAAAATTTTTGAAGATGCCAAGTGGTAAAAAAAGAAAAAGACACAAGATGTCTACGCACAAAAGAAAAAAACGTCTAAGAAAGAACAGACATAAGAAGAAATAAAACGCTTCACTATTTATCAGACGTCATGAAAAAACTAAATAAATATGAAAGTTTTATTCATAATTATTTGGTTTTTTTATTTTATTGAAAATCATGTTTTTTTATGAGTGAAATTACCAAAGAATTAATAATTACTGCCAAACAACACGAAGTCCAGATCGCATTTCTCGAAGATAAAAAATTGGTAGAACTTCATCGTGAAAAATCTTCAGACCAATTTTCCGTGGGTGATATATACCTCGGAAAAGTTCGCCGACTAAATTCAGGATTAAATGCTGCGTTTGTTGATATTGGTGCAGAAAAGGATGCTTTTCTGCACTATTTGGATTTAGGAACGAAGGCAAGAACATTAAATAATTTTGTAACTCAGGCTATTGAAAAGAAAAAGAAGAGCATTTCTAATTTTCCGAATGAACCTATTGTGGAAAAATCAGGGAAAATTAGCGATGTCCTTACCGGTGGCCAACAAATTTTGGTGCAAATTGCCAAAGAATCTATTTCTACAAAAGGTCCTCGCATCACTACCGAAATCTCTATGGCCGGTCGTTATGTCGTCCTGGTTCCTTTCGGAGATAAAATTTCTATTTCTCAAAAAATAAAAAATAGTCAGGAACGTACTCGCCTTAAGAAAATTATTCAAGGGATAAAACCTAAAAATTTTGGCGTGATTATCAGAACCGTCGCTAAAGATAAGAATGTAGAGGATATTTCGTCTGACTTGAATCAACTCCTTGCTAAATGGAATAATGCAGTAAATAGACTTCCTTTCGCAAAATCACCTGCGAAAATTGCAGATGAACTTGATAAAACTTCCGTTCTGATTCGCGATTTGGTGAACGAAACTTTTAATTCAATCTATATTGATTCTCCGTTCCTTTATCAAGAAGTTAAAAATTACATCAGTTCTTTCTCTTCCGAAGCTCGGAAATCGGATATCGTAAAATTATATAAAGATCCACAACCTATTTTTGAACATTTTAATGTTGCCAAGCAAATTAAAGCTTCGTTCGGAAAAGTGGTTACTCTTAAGAATGGCGTATATCTGATTGTTGAACATACAGAAGCTATGCACGTGATAGATGTGAATAGCGGTAATCGTATGAAAAAACAAGATAAGGAACAAAATGCCCTCGAGGTGAATTTGGAAGCAGCCGCCGAAATTGCGAGACAACTCCGACTCCGCGATATGGGTGGACTTGTTGTCATAGATTTTATAGATCTTGACAAATTGGCGAATAGAAAAATTTTGCATCAAAAGATGACAGAATATATGGCCAATGACCGGGCCAAACATACCATTCTCCCCCCAAGTAAATTCGGCCTTATTGAAATTACCAGACAACGTGTCAGACAGGCAACCACGATTGAAATATTAGAGCAATGCCCTTCGTGTCGCGGAACGGGAAAAATTCAACCCAGTATTCTTATTGAAGAAGAATTGGAAAATATGCTCGAATTTCTGTTTAAAAAACAACTTGAAACTAAAATTACGATTGCGGTTCATCCTTACATTCATGCTTATTTAACCAAAGGTCTTTTGTCAAAACGTATGAAATGGATTCTTAAATTTAAACGAAATATTGTTTTGCAATCCAAACAGGGATATCAATTATTGGAATATCGTGTCTTTAATCGCAATATGGATGAAATCGTGCTTTGGAGTAATAAAATAGAAAAAACAGAATCAATATAAGCGTCGAAATTCTATATAGTTTGTTGTACAATGATAAAGGAAGATAAACTAAAAAGTATTTATGAGTTGTACCGACAGTTTCCGAACATCTGTACAGATACCCGTGAAATAATCCCTAATTCCATTTTCTTCTGTTTAAAAGGTGAAAGCTTTGATGGAAATGCATTTGCCATGACGGCTATTGAGAAAGGTGCTGCCTTCGTGGTTACAGAGAATTTCGATTTGGAAAATCATCCGCAATGTATTTGTGTGGATGATGCGCTTTCTGTCTTGCAGCAGTTAAGTCTTTTTCATCGCCGTCAATGCTCCATTCCGGTGATTGGAATTACCGGTACCAACGGCAAAACAACGACCAAAGAATTGATTGTCGCTGTGCTGCAAAAAAAATATAAAGTAGCTTATACCAAGGGGAATCTGAATAATCACATCGGGGTTCCCTTAACGCTTTTATCTATTCGCGATACAGATGAGGTGGCCGTGGTGGAAATGGGCGCAAATCATATTGACGAAATTGCTCAATTGTGTCAGTTGTCTTTCCCCAATTATGGCTTGATTACCAATATTGGCACAGCTCATATTGAAGGATTCGGTTCTTTTGAAAATATCGTGATTGCCAAAAGAGCTCTTTTCGATTCTGTAAGAGCCCATCAAGGAACTTTTTTTGTGAATGCTCAGGATGAATTATTGTGTAAGATTACGCAAGGATATGAATCATTGATATACTATGGCGAAAAGATTTTTGAGATAGAATATCCCAAAGAGGATAAGTTTCTTTCCCCTTTTCTCTCGTTTATTTTCCATAAAAAAAAGGTTCAAACTCATCTCACCGGGAAGTATAATATGAATAATATCTTGGCTGCCGTTGCGCTCGGAAACTATTTCAAAGTTCCTGAAAATGAAATTATTTCTGCCATTGAGGAATATACGCCTAAGAATAATCGCTCGCAAATTATGCAACAAGGCTCCAATATGATTATTGCAGACTTCTACAATGCGAATCCTTCGAGTATGGAAGTGGCACTTACAAACTTGGCTGAACTTGCTCATCCCAATAAACTTGCAATTTTGGGAGAAATGAGAGAACTCGGAGTGGTGAGTACGATGGAACATGAAAAAATTATTCATCGATGCGAAGCCCTTCAGATGGAGGCAATTTTTGTCGGTCAGGAATTTTGCAAGCATCATCCTTCGTTATGTTTCGACAATGTGGACGCTTTGAATGACTATTTGCAAAAGCATCCGATCACAGAGAAACTAATCCTTATCAAAGGGTCAAGAGGGGTTCATTTAGAGAAGATACACATCTGATTATTGTCAATTTTTTTTTATTTATTAGGGCGTGCCGGCTTTGCCGTCGGCCTCCGGCTACAAGTCCGCAGCCGAAAGTCGTGTTGCCGCAAAGCCGCAAAAAGAGCTTCCTCCGGTCGCTTTTTTGCGTCAGCGGCACATCGACTTTCGTCTTTGCGTGCTTTCCGCCTACGTCCTCACGCAGGGG
>CAZWCI010000062.1:0-9506 GCA_964632815.1 uncultured Lentimicrobiaceae bacterium
CTACCGGCTGCGGACTTGGAGCCGGAGACCGACGGCAAAGCCGGCACGCCCAAAAAATAATTATAATATTTATTCCTTTTTTAAGATAAATGATTATTTTTGCCATTCGTGAAAAAAAAATGAATACAGAAATATAAATTAAAACAGTAAAAATGAAAAAAATAGTTACTTTTTTGAGCATCTTTTTGCTTGTGATTTCCGGACTTTTCTCCCAAAATATCAGCATTTGGGATGGCACCGATTCTACCGCTTGGACTCAAGGTAGTGGAGCACAATCAGACCCCTACTTGATTGAAACTGCATCGCAATTGGCTTATTTGGCTGCGAGTGTCAATTCGGGAAATCCCTACATTGGGATTTATTTTAAATTAACGACCGATATTGATTTGAATGGCTATGATTGGCCCGTTATCGGGAACTCAAATGTGAATTCATTTCAAGGTTTTTTTGACGGAGACAATCATTCAATCAACGATTTGCGAATAACACTTACGGGAAATACGCCTCTCTATGCAGGATTATTCGGATATTTGAATAATGCTTCCGTGAAAAAAATTAATATCATCGGAGATGGAGATATCAACCTGATTACCAACAACACCAGCACTTACTATATTGGCAGCATCGCCGGATACAGCAATGCAAGTAGCATCGATAGTTGTATCAGTTCCACCGTAATCACCATTTCGCGAACTGCCACGACAAGCACCACTTATAGCACTTATGTAGGAGGATTGGTCGGATACGCATCTTCCGTGTTGGCTACAATCAATCATTCTTTATATCAAGGCACCTTAAACTATAATTTTGATTTGAATTATTCAAACACCTCTTCTTACACTTGGTATCATTATATTGGAGGAGTTGTCGGCTATCTCACGACAGGTGCCTCTGTGGAAAATTCAGGTCACGTCAATCCGATGAACATTGTCAGCAATATTCAGGGCTATTACAAGAATTCGTATGTATATGCCGGCGGAATTGCAGGATATATGAATGGGGCATCTTCCACGCCCATCATCATCAGACGTTCCTACAATCGGGGAGACATCAATTTCACTTTACGAACCAACCACTCTTACAGTTCTTCGAACTACCCTATGAGTTCTGTTGCCTATACCGGTGGAATTGCAGGATACAGCAGTGCCTACAATACCATTAGCGACTGTTACAACCGCACCGCATTAACCCCTGTTTTATATACCCAATCCTCCTACTCTTCCGCTTATGCAACATCTACGACTTATGTTGGGGGAATCTTAGGTTCTATGGCAAGTACGACCTCTTTCACGTTCGCCAATTGCTACAACACGGCCCACATCCCAGCTACATGTACCACAAGCGGGAATGCCGCTTCAAATTACTACAGTGATGCTCTTTTTTATGGTGGCGGTACTTTTGCGGCTACCAACTGCTACCACTTAACCAATTGTTGTTCCAATAATGTCCACTATTCCATTGCAAAAACGCGCAGTGAGTTACGCACACTCCAAATGGTACATAGTCTGAATGTCGGCACACCCGGCTCAGGGATATGGAGCTCCGATAATGTTCCGAATATCAATAACGGATATCCGATTTTCCATGCAGCTCCTTACGGATTCGGGCTTCGCACACTGGCAGCCACCGACATTACCGGAAGTTCCGTCTCTTTAAATGCATTTGTAGACACCAATTTTATAGACCTTAGCTCGTTGGATGATATCGGATTTGAATATGCCTTAGCCGGAAACCCTGTTTACACCTCTGTTTCTTGTACTCCGGGGGCCAATCCTACGCTTTCGCTCGGACAACTTACACCTTGTAGCAGTTATGTATTCCGTGCATATCTTATTTCCGGAGGACAATATTTATATGGCGATACACTTGGATTCACCTTGTTGTGTCACAACTTGGCTCAAATTGACACTACCGTTTGCTACGGAGCCCCGTTCCATTTTAACGGACAAACTTACTTGCAGGACGGCACCTACTATCAAATTGTAAACAACACCACTTACACCCTGAATATTCACTATTATCCGTCACGCGAAAACATCATCACCACTTCGATTTTACAAGGAGAGGATTATTATGTAAACGGAATTGCCTACAACACTTCAGGCACCTATACCCTACGCTTTGACACCGACCAGCACGGCTGTGACAGTACGGTAATTTTGACCTTATTTGTTACCCCGACACAAGTTAGTCAATGGGACGGTGGAGCGCAACCGTGGGTATTCGGAGACGGTACCCCCGGCAACCCCTACCGTATTGAAAATGCAGGACAACTGGCCTATATGTCCAATGAAATTAATAGCAACTCCAATGCCTACAACGGAGCTTATTTCGAGTTGGTCAGCGATATTGATTTGAACGGATTTCAATGGATTGGCATCGGACACAATATTTCCAATCCATTCCAAGGCCATTTTGATGGAAACGACCACACCATCAACGACCTCAACATTACCGTAACAGGAAGCACACCCGTATATATAGGACTTTTTGGTTATTTAGACAGTGCCTCCGTTCAAAATGTACACATCATCGGCAACGGAACCATTGACCTCAACACAAACAATACTGTAACTTATTATGTCGGACCGGTTGCTGCTTACCTGAATGAAAGTCAAATCATCAATTGCAGCAATACTTCGGAAATCGACATTACACGGACAGCTTCTTCCTCAACAGTTTACAACACTTTTGCAGGCGGAATCAACGGATATGCAACCGGTCCCCTATCGCTCATTAACCAAACCCTGAGCCAAGGAACCATTAACTACAACTTTAGTTTGAATTACAGCAACTCCACTTCTTATTCGTGGTATCATTACATTGGTGGAACCTCAGGATATTTAAACAATGGAGCATCTGTAGAAAATTCGGGAAGAGTGAATCCCATCAATGTTATCAGCAATATAACGGGATATTATAAAAATTCATACGTATATACGGGCGGAATTGCAGGATACATGACCGGTTCCTCGACCAATCGGGTTTCGGTAAGAAAATCCTACAACCGGGGGCCTATCAACCTATCTATATTGACCAATAATACTTACACTTCCTCAAGTTATAGTATGTATTCGTACTTATATGCGGGTGGAATTGCAGGATATAGTTCTGCTTACAACACCATCAGTGATTGTTACAACCGTGGGCTCATTACCCCAACTTTGTATGCACAGTCTTCTTATGCCGCAGCCTATGCCACCAATAGTGCTTACGTAGCCGGAATTTTAGGATTTATGGCCAGTACCACGTCGTTCACTTTAGCCAACTCTTACAATACGGCCAACATTCCGGCCACATGTGCCACAAGCGGAAACGCTACCAATAACTACTACAGCGATGCCATTGTTTACAACACCAGTGCTTATGCTGCTGCCAACTGCTACCATTTAGCTTCTTGTTGTGCCAACAACGCCCACTACTCCATTTCCAAAACGCAGAGTGAATTGCGGGCGTTGCAAATGATACACAACTTGAATGTGGGGACCCCCGGTTCTGGAATTTGGACTTCCGACATTCTCCCCACTACCAACAACGGATATCCCATTTTTGATGCAACACCTTA
The DNA here is from genome assembly GCA_964632815.1 of uncultured Lentimicrobiaceae bacterium. Lineage (GTDB taxonomy): Bacteria > Bacteroidota > Bacteroidia > Bacteroidales > WCHB1-69 > DUOL01. Next base: position 3,566 of record CAZWCI010000062.1, read on the forward strand.
CGGATACGCCATCTACACAAGACCTGCAACCGATATTACGGGAAGTTCAGCTTCTCTCAATGGATATGTTGACACCAACTTTATGGATATCAGTTCTTTAGATGACATTGGTTTCGAATATGCCTTAGTCGGGGACACGCTCTACACCGCTGTTTCTTGTACTCCGGGAGCCAATCCGACGCTTTCGCTTGGACAACTTACGCCATGCAGCACTTATGTTTATAGAGCTTATGTAGTTGCCGGAGGACAATATCTTTACGGGGACACTGTCAGTTTTACCGTATTGTGCCACACACTGGCTCAGATTGACACCACCATTTGCCACGGAGCACCGTTCCATTTTAACGGACAAACCTACTTGCAGGATGGCACCTACTATCAAATTGTAAACAGCACCACTTACACGCTGAATATTCACTATTATCCGTCACGCGAAAACATTATTTCCGCTTCAATTTTGCAAGGGGACGATTATTTTGTAAATGGTATTGCTTACAACACTTCGGGCACCTATACCCTAAACTTTGACACCGACCAACACGGCTGTGACAGTACGGTAATTTTAACCTTACGTGTTACTCCAACACAAGTTAGCCAATGGGACGGCGGGGCACAACCATGGATATTCGGAGACGGAACACCTGGGAACCCCTACCGTATTGAAAATGCAGGACAACTAGCATATATGTCCAATGAAATTAACAGCAACTCCAATGCATATAATGGTTCTTATTTCGAGTTGGTCAGCGACATTGATTTGAACGGCTATCAATGGATTGGCATCGGACATAGCTCCTCCAATCCTTTCCAAGGTCATTTTGACGGGAATAACCACACCATTGATAATCTCAACATTACCGTAACGGGAAGTACCCCTGTATACATCGGACTATTTGGGTATTTAGACAGTGCCTCCGTTCAAAATGTACACATTATCGGCAATGGAACCATTGCCCTCAACACCAACAACACCGTAACTTATTATGTCGGACCAATTGCTGCCTATTTGAATGAAAGTCAAATAATCAATTGCAGCAATACTTCAGATATTACCATTACGCGAACAACCTCCTCTACCACTGTTTACAATACTTATGTAGGAGGTATTAACGGATATGCTACCGGTCCTCTCTCTCTTATTGACCAAACTTTGAGCCAAGGAGTAATCACTTACAACTTCGCACTGAATAATTCCAGTTCCTCTTACTACTCTTGGTATCATTATATAGGGGGAACCTCAGGATATTTAAACAACGGGGCATCTATAGACAATTCGGGAAGAGTAAATCCTATCAATATTGTAAGTAATATTAGTGGATACTCTAAATATTCATACGTATATACAGGCGGAATTGCAGGATACATGACCGGATCTTCGACCAATCGGGTTTCGGTAAGAAAATCTTACAACCGGGGCTCTATCAATCTTTCTGTATTGACCAATAATACATACACTTCCTCAAGTTATAGTATGTATTCATATGTATATGCGGGTGGAATTGCAGGATACAGTTCTGCTTACAACACCATCAGTGATTGCTACAACCGTGGACTCATTACCCCAAGTTTATATGCACAGTCCTCTTATGCTGCAGCTTATGCCACCAACAATGCATACGTAGCCGGAATTTTAGGATTTATGGCCAGTACGACGTCGTTCACGTTAGCCAACTCTTACAATACGGCCAACATTCCAGCCACATGTGCCACAAGCGGCAATGCCACCAATAACTATTACAGCGATGCCATTGTTTACAACACCAGTGCTTATGCTGCTGCCAACTGCTACCATTTAGCTTCTTGTTGTGCCAACAACGCCCACTACTCCATTTCCAAAACGCAGAGTGAATTGCGGGCGTTGCAAATGATACACAACTTGAATGTGGGGACCCCCGGTTCTGGAATTTGGACTTCCGACATTCTCCCCACTACCAACAACGGATATCCCATTTTTGATGCAACACCTTACGGATACGCCATCTACACAAGACCTGCAACCGATATTACGGGAAGTTCAGCTTCTCTCAATGGATATGTTGACACCAACTTTATGGATATCAGTTCTTTAGATGACATTGGTTTCGAATATGCCTTAGTCGGGGACACGCTCTACACCGCTGTTTCTTGTACTCCGGGAGCCAATCCGACGCTTTCGCTTGGACAACTTACGCCATGCAGCACTTATGTTTATAGAGCTTATGTAGTTGCCGGAGGACAATATCTTTACGGGGACACTGTCAGTTTTACCGTATTGTGCCACACGCTGGATCAGGTTGACACCACTATTTGCCACGGAGCACCATTCCATTTTAAAGGACAGAATTACTTACAAGACGGAGCCTATTATCAGATTGTTAATGACACTACATACACACTCAACATTCATTATTACCCGTCACGTGAAAATATCATCTCTACCTCCATTATGCAAGGACAGAATTATTATGTAAACGGAATTGCATACAACACTTCAGGGACTTACACCCTCCGCTTTGACACCGATCAACACGGGTGTGACAGTACCGTTGTACTAACTTTATATGTCATCCCGACACAAGTCAGTGTTTGGCAAGGGGGAGCACAACCATGGGTATTTGGAGACGGAAGTCAAGCAACTCCTTATCTTATTGAAAACGCGGCTCAATTAGCTTATATGTCCAATGTAATTAACAGCAACTCTGATGCCTACAACGGAGCATATTTCCGATTGGTAAGCGATATAGATTTGAATGGATATCAATGGATTGGTATCGGACATAGTTCCTCCAATCCTTTCCAAGGCCATTTTGACGGGGACAATCACACGATTGACAATCTCAACATCACCGTAACGGGAAACACGCCTGTATATATCGGACTATTCGGATATTTAGACAGTGCCTCCGTTCGGAATGTTCACATCATCGGCAACGGAACCATTGACCTCAATACCAGCAACACGGTTACCTATTATGTCGGACCGGTTGCTGCTTATTTAAATGAAAGTCAAATCATCAATTGCAGCAATACTTCAGATATTAATATTATAAGGACAGCTTCCTCTACTACTGTTTACAACACTTATGTAGGAGGTATCAATGGATATGCCACCGGCCCGCTTACCACTATTGACCGAACTTTAAGTAAAGGAAACATAGACTATAATTTTAATTTGAATTACAGCAGTAGTACTTCTTACACATGGTATCACTATATTGGCGGAAATGTTGGCTATTTAAACAACGGAGCATCAGTAAACAATTCCGGACACCTTAACCCGATAAACATTGTTAGTGACATTCGGGGATATGCAAAAGTTTCTTATGTATATTCTGGTGGAGTTGTCGGTTATATGGCCAGCACATCTGCAAACAGGTCATCGGTAAGACGTTCCTATAATCGCGGACAAATCGACTTATCGATTTCAACAAATCACACATACTCTTCTTCAAGTTACAGTATGTATTCATACGCTTATGCAGGAGGAATCGTAGGTTATAGTTCTGCCTATAACACTATCAGTGATTGTTACAATCGTGCAGATATGATTCCTATTTTATACACACAATCGTCCTATTCTTCAGCTTATTCTACAACGAATGCGTATGTAGGTGGAATTTTAGGATTGATGGCCAGCACCACTTCGTTCACGTTAGCTAATTCTTACAATACCGCAAATATTGATGCTTCTATCACGACAAGTGGAAATGGGACCAACAACTACTATCATGATGCCATTGTATACAACACAACTGCCTATGCGGTTGACAATTGTTATCATTTGAGCAGTTGTTGTACCAACAATGCCCACTATTCGCTTCCCAAAACTCAAAATGAATTACGGGCACTTCAAATGGTGAACAATTTGAATGTAGGCACTCCGGGATCGGGTATTTGGAACCTCGACATACTTCCATATGTCAACAATGGTTATCCTATTTTCGATGGAGGAACATACGATTTGGGCATCAGGACACTCCCAGCCACGAACATCACGGCTGTATCTGCCACTTTAAACGGATTGATTGACACTATTGCCATGGACCTCGGGACCATCACCCAAATGGGTTTTCAATATAGATTGCAGGGCAATGCTTCCTATATAACCGTTCCTGTTCAAAATTCAGCAAATCCTATTGCCACTGTAGGGAATTTAATCCCATGCAGTACTTATACCTATAGGGCTTATATGATGGCGGGAGGAAATTATATTTACGGAGACACCCTCAATGTTACCCTTTTCTGTCATGATACCCTCCCCTTAAATATCATGACCTGTGATGGGACTCCGTATACTTTTGCCGGACAAACATATTCTGTTCCGGGCACCTATTATCAAGTTTCCAATGACACTACCTACATCATCAGTTATGGTAATTATCCGGCACGTTTTCTATCTATTGACACAAATTTGTATATCGGCAACAGTATTATCATCAATGGAATTCATTACAATTCCACGGGAATTTACAACATTGCATTTGATACAGATATTCACGGATGCGATAGTATTGTGATTTTAGATTTGACGATGAGGCCGACTTTGACTTTCAGTCTTACTGCGCAAGATGTAGATTGTCATGGAGACAGAAACGGTTCCATTACTGTTACTCCATCTGACGGAATTGCTCCCTATCGGATTGAAGTATATAGAACAGGAAATCTTAACACCTTATTAGGAGGACAAAATAACATTCAACAGAGTGTTCCGATTACCATTTCCAATTTAGCTGCCGGAAACTACACCATCATTGTTACGGATCATGAAGAGTGGTCTGTGAGCGATACTATCTCTATTTTGGAACCATTGGCTCTCAGCACGCAACTCATCTCCTCAACGCAAGAAAGTTGTCTAGGAAATCATGACGGGACGGCAACCGTTGCTGTTTCAGGTGGAACTGCACCTTATGGTTATTTATGGTCCAATAATGAAACAACTCAGAATGCCATTTCGTTATCAACAGGTAACCAAACATTGATGGTTACTGATAACAATCAGTGCAGCACAATACTTTATGTTCAAATTACGCAAGCACCTCCGATTCGGACTGAATTTTCGGCAACTCAGTGCAATAGTTTTGCATGGAACGGATTATTATACAACGCTACCGGTAACTATACTCAAGTTTTCACTGCGCACAACGGATGTGACAGTACGGTTGTTCTTCATTTAACCATTACAAACCCCACAACTAATCACATTTATCAGACTTCCTGTTCCTCATATCAATGGTTTGGACAGCAGTACACCTCTTCCGGAATTTATATGCACACTTTATCCAATGCGAACAGCAACGGATGTGATAGTATTATCTATTTGCATTTGACCTTAAATCAACCAAACATCAACCATATCTATCATAATTCTTGCGGAATGTACAATTGGTTTGGACAAGCTTGCACGCAGACGGGAATATACACATATACCATTCCGAATGGTAATCAGTATGGTTGTGACAGTATTTTGCAACTTCATTTGACAATTTACGAGCCAAGCACCTACAACTTAACAGTCATTACAGATCGTCCTTACTTATGGAATGCAACCAATGCCACTTACAATGAAAGCGGCGTTTACAGTCATACAATTACCGGAGGTAATGTTCACGGATGTGATAGTGTCATCAATCTATATTTGACTATTGAGGCCAATACCACCGGAATTGATGAAACAGGAGAAGCGTTAAGTATCACCGTATATCCGAATCCGACTCAAGATAATCTTCACGTTCAGTTTAGTGGGCAGTATCAAGATTTAAAAGAGATTGAGTTGTATGACATTTATGGTAAATTTATCCATCGCACCAACATTACCGGAGAGGAGATGACACTTCCGATGGATTCATATAGTAATGGTGTTTATTTATTGCGAATTAAGGATGGACGGAGTGTTGTTCGGACAATTAAAGTGATCAAACAATAATTTGGAATAAGGGGGAAGCCATTGAGTTTCCCCCTGCGT
>CAZWCI010000063.1:0-9504 GCA_964632815.1 uncultured Lentimicrobiaceae bacterium
ACAGGCCTATACACACGCTTTTGTGTATGATGTTTTTTATCAAATTAAAAAAGGAAAATAAGATGAGAAAAATATTATCTGTTTTAGTAGTGATGCTCAGCGTGTTGTTTTCTCAAGGACAAAATACCGGTTTTATGGGCAAAAGATTTTTTCTGAATGCAGAGGCCTCTTTTTCTCCGGCTTGGGCAAATCCTACCGCTCCGGAAATGGATGTCTTACCGAAATATTTTCATTTTAACTATTTTATTTCTCCGAATATTGAGGCCATAGTTTGGAATAAGGGCAGCGTTGGAGTGGGTTACAATTTCATTAATACCGATTTTGATTCCGAATATTATGAAACAGCGGAGTTTGTAGGTCGAAATTCCATTGGATATTTAAAGGGACATGGGTTCAATATTTTTTATAAACAATATGTGGGCGAAACCAAGGCCCCTCTTGGGCACTACTTTAAATTGGAATTGGATGCCTTCTATTTCAACTTTGAACCTCGTTTAGAAACCATTCTTGATCCTAATGCCAACATTAATGAACTTTCTGGCAATAGCAGTTTATACGGATTAAAAATAGAATATGGCTATGACTATCTTTTCTTTGACAGATTGCGAGTTTCTGCAGGGATGTCATTAGGTTCAACATTAGGAGGGTATAAAGCATATAGTTTTGACTCAATTTTTTTCGGTAATAAAATCAATCTATATCATCCTATTGAAGATTATGCCAAAACGAGAATAATGTCAGCCTACTTTTTTCAGTTGAAAGTAGGAGTTGGATTATTAATTTTCTGATTTTAAAGTATTTTTGGGGCATACCGATTTTATTTATTATAGATGTCCTTGTGTTTTTTAGAATTATTTTTTATTCTTACATGAATGTGTAATGAAGGAATATTATTCTAAAAATATATTTTTTATTGCTTGATAATTAGATTTTTATATTATTTTATATAAAGATTTTCAAAATTTATAGAATTATTGAAAATCTTTATTTGGATTTGTAAAAAAAAATCGTAAGTTTGAGGCATCAAAAAACAAAACTGCATTTTTTTATAGAAACAAAACATACTCTTAGAGTTAAAAGCGGGTTGTAGAATCCTCTTCTTACAAACTAAAAAATAGTTTTTTGATTTTTTCAACATTGTTTATACTCCTTTTTCTCCTTGACTAATCAAATTCAATCAAAAATAGAATTAGTTATTTTCAATAAACTTGGTTGAGGAAAAATAGTATTAGAATTATCAAATTGGAGACTATAGTTGATATTAATCAAAAAATATATTTATGAAAACAAAAAGTATTCTTTTTATTTGTTTTTTCAGTTTAACGATTTGTCTATGGGGACAATCAGTCAGTTTATGGCAAGGTGGAAATACTGTATGGACTAATGGAGCAGGGAGTTCATCAGATCCTTTTTTAATAGAATCGGCTGAACAGTTGGCCTATTTGGCAGTTACGACCAATTCCGGAACAACTTATTCCGGTGTTTATTTTAAACTGATGGTGGATATTGACCTTAATGGGTATAATTGGACACCGATAGGGAATAGTTCATCAAATATTTTTCAAGGTATTTTTGATGGGAACAACTATTCAATTTACCAACTTAATATGTTAGTAAGTGGAAGTGGTACTAATTATGTCGGATTGTTTGGCAATTTATCCGGGGCTACCCTTTCAAAAATAAAGATAAAAAGTGGCGCAATCAATCTCTCTGCGTCATCATTGTGCTATGTCGGGTGCATTGCCGGATATGCATCCGAAAGCAATATTGATAGTTGCGGCAATGAAGCTAATATCGTTGTCAACAATAGGGGAACTACTACGAGTTATAATTCATCTGTCGGCGGATTAGTGGGGTATATGACAGGTAATAGTGGTGATTTGACCAATTCTTACAACAAAGGACAGGTGAATTTTACCATAACCTTAGAAACAACCTCTACAACCAGTTATAATTGGTATAATTATATTGGTGGATTAGTCGGCTACTTGTACTATAGTGATATTATTAACTGTGCAAATTTGAATCAGTTAACGGCAATGAATGATGTTACCACCCATGCAAAAAACTCTCGTGTCTATTTAGGTGGAGTTGCAGGGCATGTTTACGCAAATACTTCGAATCCGGTTTTAATCAACAGAACATACAACAGAGGAAAATTGACACTTAATAATAAAGCATATTCCTCTTCTTCAAGTTACTCATCTTATGCTTATGGATATGTGGGGGGAATTGCAGGTTATCATAGCTCGGGGTATATCACCATATCAAATTGCTATAATAGAGGAGACATTGAACCGAATTTATATTCATATTCATCTAGTTATAATAATTATTCTTATGCCTATGTTAGTGGGATCACCGGATATATGGCGTCTACAATTACAACTTTTTCAAATTGTTATCAAACAGGAGCAGTTCCTTCTACTTACACGCCTTATAACCAAGATGCGGGCTCCGGTTCAAAGCCTTATTATCATAGTTGTTATGCATATAATCCATCAACAATAACACCCACTATTGGAAATTGTTATTTCCTTAATTCATGTGGTTGTACTTCTAACTCAAATCCTTATGCCAGTCCGGTTGCAGAATTTATATTGAAAAGTCAAGGAATGCCATCCACTTTAGGATCAACAGATTGGAGTAGAGATGCTAATCCGGTTCTCAATGATGGCTATCCGATACTATTAGGTGGAATATATCCATCATTATTGACCAACTATCCTGTTTCAAATATTACCTCACTTTCATTCCAAGCTAATGCTTCATTAGATACTTTGCAGGTAAATCTTTCGAATTGTTCTGAGGTCGGGTTTGAATATAAATTGACGGGAAGTTCTACCTATTCGATTATAAATTGTGATGTTGAGGATGCTTTTTCAACTATCATAGGTGGATTGCAACCATGCACGACCTATACCTATCGACCATATGCCATTATTAATGGTTATACGGTCTATGGAGATACGTCCAATGTTACGCTTTTATGTTTGTCCACTAGTCAAATAGACACTATACTTTGTCCCGGAGATACGTTGCAATTATTTGGAGATGATTTTTATCCAAATGGGACCTATTATAAAATAGATCAGAATGTTACTTATCGAATAAATCTATCCTATTATCCCTCAAGAAATCTTTCAATAGACACGATTATATATTATGGGGATACTCTTTTTATAAATAACCAACCCTATTATACTTCTGGAATAAATGAAATTCGATTTTCTCCGGATGGTTATGGATGTGATAGTGTTGTTAATTTAACCTTGCGACTTCAATATCAAGTTCCATCAGTCTGGGACGGCACAACTAGTCCCTGGGTGTTTGGAAATGGGACTGCCCAAATGCCTTATTTAATAGAGAATGCAGCTCAATTAGCTTATATGGCTTCGGAAATCAACACTAATGCGGCTGCTTATGTTGGTAGTTATTTTGAATTGGTTGCCGATATTGATCTGAATGGTTATAATTGGACGCCCATTGGAAATAGTTCCGCAAATGCTTTCCGAGGACATTTTGATGGAAATAATCATACAATCGATAATTTAAATATAACCGTGAATGGAAATAGCCCTCAATATGTTGGATTATTCGGATACCTTAATCAAGCAGAGGTCTCTAATGTGAATATTACAGGAAATGGATTGATTTCGGTAAGCACAACCAATACAACATTTTATGTTGGCTCTATAGCCGCATACGCTAGAGAGTGCACCATTGACAGTTGTTCAAACACTACAGATATCAGGATAAATAATACAGGAACAACTACTTCATATTATACTTACGTTGGAGGTATTGTAGGATATCTTACGGGAAATACCGGTGCTATTCCTAACGGAACTTTGAGTTATTTAACAAACTCGTTTAATCAAGGGAAAATTGATTTTTCCATAGTTCTTCAATCTGCTTCAAGCGCCTCCTATTCATGGGATAATTATGTGGGAGGAGTTGTAGGAGCAATGTATTATGCTACTCTTGATAATTGTGGTAATGTAGATAGCATTCTTTTGATGAATGATGTTACAACTTATTATAAAACCTCTACCCTATATTGCGGAGGAGTTGCAGGATATATGACTGCTACTTCCACTCTTCCATCAAGGATAAGAAAAGCTTATAATATTGGTTATATTGTTTTAAACAATAAATCATATTACAATGCTTCGACATATTCTTATTCTTCTAATGCAACAGGATATATTGGAGGTATCGTCGGATATGGTGCCTCAGGATATATTACCATAACAGATTGCTACAACAGAGGAAATCTAAAACCATATGTCTATTCCCATGCTTCTAGCACTTCATATACTCGCTATTCTTCTAATAACACTTATGTCGCAGGAATTACTGGATATTTTACAGCTTCTACCACAACAATTACAAATTGTTATAATACAGGAAATGTTCCAAGTACTTATACTCCTTATGCAGGTTATGCAGGAAATGCTTATAAGTCCTATTCTCATGATTGTATGGCTATTCCTGCTTCAACTTTAACCAATGCAAATAATAATTATTACCAAAATGATTGCGAATGTTTAAATAATACTACCAATGCTTCACCGACTTCAATTCTTATTTTACGAGCCAATGGAATGCCGGTCATTTTAAATCAAGGTAGTCCAGGTTCGGGGATATGGAAAAGCGATGTGGATTTTATTAATGATGGTTATCCGATTTTTGCCGGGGAAAATTATCCGCAAAGGGTTATCACTCTTCCAGCAGAAAATATCACTGCACTATCGGCCCAACTTATTGGCAGACTCAACACGTTTGTTACACCTTTATCTGCAGTTACTCAAGTGGGTTTTGAGTATAAATTAAAAGGCACATCTACTTACACATCTATTAGTTGTGCTATATCTGATTCTTTTGCCATAGTTGCTAATGGAATGCAACCATGCAGTACATACACATATAGGGCTTATGTTGTTGTGAATCAGCATACTTTTTATGGTGATACTCTCGAATATACACTTTTATGCCAATCCACAAATCAAATAGATACAACCTTATGTCCTGGAGATACATTAGTTTTATTCGGTACTAACTTCTATCCAAATGGGACTTATTATAAAATTGACCAGAACATAACATATACAATTAATTTGAACTATTATCAAGATAGAGCACTCACAATAGATACCATTATCAATTATGGGGATACATTTTATGTGAACAATCAGCCGTTTTATACATCGGGAATCTATACGATTCGCTTTTCGCCGAATGGATTTGGTTGTGATAGTGTAGTGTATTTGACCTTAAGATTACAATATAATGATCCTTCTATTTGGGATGGTACATCAACACCCTGGGTGTTTGGAAATGGGACCGCACAAATGCCTTATTTGATAGAGAATGCAGCTCAATTGGCTTATATGGCTTCGGAAATCAACACTAATGCGGCTGCTTACGTTGGTAGTTATTTTGAATTAGTTGCCGATATTGACCTGAATGGATATAATTGGACCCCGATAGGAAATAGTTCGAATCCTTTTCAAGGTCATTTTGATGGGAATCATCATACGATTGGCAATTTAAATATAAATGTAAGTGGAAATAATCCAGCGTATGTTGGCTTATTTGGAAATATAAGTGAAGCTGAAATATCTAATATTCAAATAATCGGAAATGGTGTTATTTCGGTCAGAACGACCAATACGACCTTTTATATCGGTTCAATTGTAGGGTATGCCCATGCGAGTACAATAGATAGTTGCTCGAATACATCTGATATATATGTCAATAATGTTGGTACAACAATAAATTATAACACATATATCGGAGGATTGGTAGGATATTTAACAGGGAATGCAAATATAACTCCGGGTGTTTTGAGTTATTTGACAAACTCTTTTACTCAAGGGAAAATTGATTTTGCCATTACTTTACAAAATTATTCAAGTTCATCGTACACATGGAGACATTATGTAGGAGGAGTTGTTGGTGCTATGTATTATGCCACAATCGATAATTGTGGAAAAATGGATAGTCTTATTTTAATGAATGATGTGACAACTGCTTATAAAAATTCTTATGTTTATTCCGGAGGAGTTGCCGGATATTTGTATGGGACTTCTTCACTCCCGATAACAATAAGAAAAGCATATAATAGTGGTCATATAATCATTAATAATAAAGCGGCCTCAACCAGTTCAAGCTATTATGCCAATGCCTATGCGTATGTAGGTGGAATTACCGGTTATTGTGCTACAGGATATATTACTGTAACAGATTGTTATAATCGAGGAAACATACAACCAAATGTTTATTCTTATAATACTTCTTATTATAATAGGACATATACCTACGTAGCAGGAGTTGCTAGTTATTTGACTAGTTCAACTATCACGATTACCAATTGTTATGTTACGGGTAATGTTCCAAGTACTTATACTGCTTATGCCGGTGATGCCGGAAGTGGATACAAGGAATATAATCATGATTGTATAGCATATAATGTATCAACATATACACGTCCGAATAATAATTATTACATTGATAATTGTGAATGTACGAATAATGCAACCAATGCTTTTCCAACCCCAGCACTTACATTGCAGGATCAGGGGATGCCGATTATTTTGAATCAGGGAACTCCGGGTTCGGGAATATGGAAACGGGATTTGAGTTATATTAATGGAGGATATCCAATTTTTGAGGGAGGAAGTTATCCTTCTCGAGTTACTACTTTTGCCGCAGAGGATATTACCTCTCTTTCTGCTCGGGCGAAAGGTGTTTTTAATACACTTGTGACTCCTTTATCTGCTGTAACAGCAATGGGATTTGAATATAAATTGCAAGGGACTTCGAATTATTTACGCCGCACTTGTACCATTGCAGATTCTTTTTCTTTAGTCATTGGAGGTCTGCAGTCATGCAGTACATATACCTTTAGAGCATTTGCTATAGTTAATCAAAATACTTTTTATGGAGATACTCTTGAATTTACATTGCTTTGTGATCCGGCTATTCAAATTGACACTACGATATGTTATGGGGATACTTTCTCTTATTTAGGTTATCAATTTTATCCGTCAGGTGTTTATTACTTAACACATCAGAATTATACCCATATAGTAAATGTTCAATATTATATTCCGAGAGAAAGTACAATTTATGCTCAAATACCATACGGAGATAGTTATTGGGTAAATGGTAATCCTTATACGGCTTCGGGAAATTATCAAATTAGATTTGCTCCGGATATATACGGTTGCGATAGTATCGTTAATTTAACATTAAGGGTGGTTTATTCTTCCCCAGATATATGGGACGGGACAACAACTCCTTGGGTTTTTGGAGACGGAACGGCTCAGATGCCTTATCAAATTGAAAATGCCGCTCAACTCGCATACATGGCATCTGAAATCAATAGTAATGCTTCTGCTTATGTGGGACGTTATTTTGAATTAGTATCAGATATAGATTTAAACGGATATAATTGGACTCCAATTGGAAATAATTCTTCGAATGCTTTTCAAGGTTATTTTGATGGAAATCATCATACGATTGATAATTTAAATATAACGGTGAATGGGAATAATCCTCAATATGTTGGGCTTTTCGGATACCTTAGTCAAGCAGAGGTTTCCAATATAGATATTATAGGGAATGGGGTGATTTCAGTAAGTACAAATAATACAACATTTTATGTTGGGTCTATAGCGGGGTATGCCTTGGGTAGTATTATTGATAGTTGTTCTAATACTACAGATATATTTATAAATAATACAGCAACAACGAGCGCATATAATACATACGTTGGGGGAATAGTCGGAAACCTTGCCGGAAATTCATCAATTTTCCCGGAAGTAATGAGCTCTCTGACCAATACTCTTAATCAAGGGAAAATTAATTTTTCAATTATCCTACAAACCAACTCTAGTTCATCATACTCTTGGAGGCATTATGTTGGAGGTCTTGCAGGAGCACTTTCTTATGCGACTATTGACAATTGTGGTAATTTAGATAGTATTATTTTGATGAATGATATTATAACTTATTATAAAACATCCTATGTTTATTGTGGCGGAATCACAGGATATATAACTGCATCTTCTTCACTTCCTGTGAACATTAGAAAAGCATATAATAAAGGAGATATAATATTGAATAATAAAGCTTATTCTTCTAGTTCAAGTTATTATGCGAATGCTTATGGTTATATAGGTGGGATAGCAGGTTATTGTTCAACAGGGTATACGACCATAACAGATTGTTATAATAGAGGAAATCTTCAACCTAACGTTTATTCATATTCTTCATCTTATTATAATAGAAACTATACCTATGTAGGAGGAATTACATCTTATTTAACTTCTTCAACTATTACAGTTACAAATTGCTATAATACAGGCAATGTTCCGAGTACCTATACTCCGTATTTAGGAAATGCTGGAACAGGAACAAAATATTACTATCATGATTGTTTTACTTATAATGCTTCAACAGTAACCAACACTAATAACAATTATTACCAAAATGATTGTGGATGTGTTGATAATGTTACGAATGCATTTCCAACAATTGCTGCTACCCTAAAAGACCAAGGTATGCCTTTGGTGTTGAATCAAGGTAGTCCTGGCTCCGGAATATGGAAAAGAGATATTGCTCCAATGGTTAATGACGGATATCCCATTTTTGAAGGAGGAAGATATCCTCAATCTGTCCTTACACTTCTTGCAAATAATATTACTAATGCTTCAGCAAATTTAAACGGATGGGTCGATACCAATTTAATTTCACTATCCGATATTACTAATGCCGGATTTGAATATAATATTCATGGAAGTCCGAACATTTCTACCGTGAATACATCTATTGCCGATAGTTTCTTTATTAATGTTGGCGGACTTCAATCATGTACAGATTATGACTATCGAGCTTTTGTTGTTTCAGGAGGAAATACAGTCTATGGTGCTTATGAGTCTTTCACTACTACATGTTTCCAAAATATTGATACAACTGTATGTCACGGAACTACATTAACTTTATTTGGACAGAATTTCACACAACAGGGTAATTATCACGTTTATATAGGAAATTATACCTATAACATCAATATAGCTAATTATCCTTATACTGAAGATACTATTACAATGACTATTTGTCAGGGACAATCTTGTTTGTATCACGGAAGTATATATACAAATCCCGGCTATTATAATAATATCAATGTTGGAACAACTATTTATGGTTGTGATAGTATCGTGACGCTTCATGTTATTCAAAGTGTAGATATAGCTCCTGTGATTAATATTTCGGGAGGAGATGTGCCTGCTTGTGCAGGGAGTATTGTTCCGATAACAGCAAGTGGAGGGGTTTCCTATTTATGGTCATCTAACGAATCTACTGCAACTATTTCTGCAGTGGCAGGAAATAGTTACACCGTCTATGGCTATAACTCTGTCGGATGTTCTTCCAGTGCCACAATAACAATTCCTACCAAACCATCTCCGGATGTTGAGATTGACGGAGTTACTACGA
>CAZWCI010000064.1:0-9205 GCA_964632815.1 uncultured Lentimicrobiaceae bacterium
TTTCTAGTATAAATCCGAAGCAAAAGAGAAATTGAAAGGAGGAAAATTTAATTTCTTCTAATTTTTTTATCCATAGTATTAGTGATAATTATTTGATAGATATATACTTGAAATAAATAAAATTACGTTTTTCAGAGTTGGAGTGTTTTATTGATGATCTAAACTGGTTTGTACAAGACAAATCGATATTAAAAGAATTGCAGTATGTTTGAATTGGTTCGTAAAAATAGAAATTTTAGAAACTTTTGGTATGGACAATTGATTTCTCAATTGGGGGATAGAATTCATACATTAGCAGTTATATGGCTGGTTTACAGCTGGTACAATTCTGGAGCAGCGGTGGGTGCTGTATTAATTGCAGCCACACTTCCTGCCTTTTTGGTTTCGCCCTTCGCCGGAAATATTTTAGATAAATATGACCGAAAAAAGATTCTGCTTATCAGCGATGTGGTTCGCTCTGTTTTTGTCGCAGGATTGGCGATTCTCTCCTTTTTTGAGATGGTCAATCTGCCGATTATTCTATTTTTTACTGTTATCATTTCCATCGGGGCCGCTTTTTTCAATCCTGCCACAATGGCCATTATGCCCTCTCTCGTGAAAAAAGAAGAATTGACTCAGGCCAATGCTTTTTATCAATTGTCCATTAACGCATCGGCAGCGCTCGGATTTATGGTGGGCAGCGGCTTGATTGCATTAATCGGGGTGACCGCCGCCTTTTCAATTAATGCAGTCTCTTTTTTACTGTCTGCTTTTTTTGTTTTTAAAATCGTGTATAAACATATCCCCGGACATATTAAGACCAATTTTATTGAAGATTTTAAAGAAGGTTGGAAAGTTACAAAAGGAATTCCCCTGATTGTGAAGCTTTTCGGCCCCATTGTGGTTATTAATTTTTTTCTGGCGGCTCTCTTTATTTTGGTTCCTGTTTTTGCCGAAGGAGTTTTTAATAAAGGCTCGGCAGGTATGGGCATGATGATGACCGGACTTACGCTTGGGATGTTTATCGGCGCCCTGTTGATGAGTAAAGGACAACTCAAAGTTAAAACCCAATATCTTCTGTTTTTTTCATTATTGTTTATCGGTATGGCTTTTTTCGTCATGAGCTTTGTTCAAAATTTCTATTTGCACCTACTCATGTATGCCTTGGTGGGAATTTCTCTGAATATTTCCAATATCTCCTTAATGGCTCTTTTTCAGAAAATTGTGCCCAACGAAGTGCGTGGAAAAGTTTTCGGGTTGCTTACATCAGCTTCCGTATCATCCCAACCGATTTCTTACGGCATTATGGGACTGATAACCGATGTGGCTACTCCATCGGCAATATTGCTTTTTTGTGCTTTCGCCCTGACTTTAACATCTCTCTATTTCTTGATTATTAAAGAATTAAAACTTGTTTAAAGAATAAATATTATGGATTCTCCTCTCGATTTTTTTTATGATACCCTCAATAACGTTCCGGCATATCGCCATTTTATTGAACGAAATGTTCCACTGAATTCTCTGTCCGAGTTTGAAGAGATTCCGTTACTGACTAAAAAAAATTATCTCTTAGAATATCCCATTGAAGAGTTATGCCGGAAAGGAGATTTTGATAAGATTCACTTTATCGGTTCCAGCTCGGGCTTTAGCAAGTCAGGAAGCGTTTTTTGGCCAAAACGACCGGAAGATGAATTAAATTATATGAACGGGTTGGAACAGATGTTGCGCTTATGCTATCAAATAGATCAAAAAAAAACGCTGATTCTCTGTTGTATGGCTCTTGGAACATGGATTGGCGGAATGACAATTACATCAACACTTCGCGTGCTTTCGACCAAAGGCAGGAACAAAATTACTGTTGCTACTCCGGGACTGAATCTGCAAGAAGCTGTCGAAATTTATTCCAGATTTCACTCCAATTATGACCAAATACTCTGGATTACCAATCCTTCCAATATTAATTTAATATTTGCCTTAATCAAAAGAAAAGGAGTCGATGTTAAAAAAGGAAGTCATTTTTTCCCTGTTGTAGGGGAATATTTTTCAGAATCTTTTCGGGAAAAAGTGGCGGAAAATTTTGGCCATGTGTTGTCTGAACCTTTCGTGGTGTGGACAGGATACGGCTCTGCCGATACCGGAGACCTCGGCGTGGAAACAAAATCAACCATCATGCTTAGGAAATTTATCGAGAAAAATGAAAGCCTGAAAAAAGAATTTTTTGATTCACACGAAACACCGATGATTCTTCAATTGGCAGATCATGGATATGTGGAAATTATAGATCGCCAGATTGTAGTAACGAAAGATCAACTTGTTCCTTTAGTTAGGTATAACACAGGGGACTGCGGAGGGCTGCTCCATAAATCTCAATTATCGGGAAAAAATATCCCGAAAGAACTTGTTGATTCCTTGCCGGAGAACATGATTTATGTGTATGGAAGAGCGACCGATAATATTATTTTTTACGGGACTAATCTGAATGTGGTTAATATTAATGCTCATTTTAATGCGCTTCCCGCTGAATTTAATTATGGGGGATTGTTTCAGGTACGCTCCGAAAATGAGGGCGGAATTATCTATTTCCGATTTACGATTTATACATGCGAAAATCAAAGTGAGGATTTGAAAAATCACTACTATAAAGAATTGGTCGATTTTCTGAAGAGCCAAAGCAACGAGTTTGCAACCAAATACAGCAATCTGACCAAGTCGGTAGGAAAACCGTTGATTAGTATTACGTTGGATGATATTACTCATTTAAATGGAAAAGTAAAACATAAATTTATAATAGAATAGGGGGAATTATGAAGCATTTGATGTTACAAGAACAGATCGAGGTTGGGGCACAACTATTCCAAAAGTCATTAAAATCGGAATTTTATGCACAAAAATACAAGGGAGTAAAAGTTCCCCAATCGCCCAATGACTGGTTTTCCATTCCGGTTTTGGAAAGAGAAGAGATTTATGACAACTCATTCCCTCGCTCCAAAAGGATGTTGACGCACCCTATTGAGGATATGATTATTATTTCTACGGGAGGCTCGTCCGGCGTGGCACGGTACACCACTTATACCCACGATGAGTGGAACTCGTTTGTGGAAACACAAGCAGATGCCATGCGCATATTGGGAGTGACCTCCACTGACAGAGTCGCCAATTTGTTTATTGCAGGTCATTTCTGGCCATCTTTTTTGGGGCTGCACGACTGTATTAAAAAGATTGGGGCAGTCCATTTGCCCATATCTGCAAATATTCCGCCCGAAGAAATAGTTTCTTTATGTATGGAATTTGAACCGACCGTGATGGTTTCATTGCCGACCCTATTTGTCTTTCTGGCCGATATGGCGCAGCGAGATGGTTTTCAATTTAAAAATTTACGAATGATTCAATATGCAGGAGAGGGACTGAGTGCTCAAGCGGAAGCTCATATTCGGAAACACTTAAATGTGCAAGAAATTAAATCGGGGGCCTATACCAGCGCTGATGCCGGATTGATGGGCTATCAGTGCGATCATTGTCCTCCCGGCGTGTATCATGTGCCTTCGGATTTTCAATTGGTGGAAATTATGAATTTTGAAACAGGCCAATATGCTCGTGACGGAGAAGTGGGCGAAATTCTGGTTACTAACTTGCGTCGCTCTTCTACGCCGATTATTCGATATAGAGTAGGGGATGCCGTGATTCCCATTGGGGAAAAATGTGCCTGCGGAGATAAAAATCCATTGATTAAATTGGCAGGACGTTCAGGTCAGGATTTTAAAATCGGCGGCGGCTTCATCTCCATGCAGGATATCGAAGAGACAATTGCCCAATTTTCCGATTTCTTGAGTCTTAATTTCCAACTGATTCTTGAAGATGTTGAGAATAAAATGAGAATAGAACTGCATATCGAAAGTGGTTGTCCTCCCGATGATGAGGTAATTCTTGATTTTAAAAATAAATTGTTCGAGAAAATTAAAGAATTTCGAATAGGGACTGAAAAAGGATACATATCGGATTTTGTGATTCAAATTAAAGATTTGGGAGTACTGCCGAGAAGTCCTATTACGGGAAAAGTAAAAAAATTAGAAGATAAACGCGTTAAATAATTTATAAATCAAAATAGAATGAACGAATCCTATACCAATAAATTATTTTCAATTGAAGAGGCTTTTGACTTCTCCGAAGAAAATAAAAACTTGTTCTTTTATTCAATGAAAGAGATGTTTTCATTTCATTATCACAATTCAAAAATATTTAAAGGAATTTGTGACCAATACGAATTCAGTAGTGCGAATTTACAAACTATTGAGGATGTTAGCAAAATTCCGCATATTATTGTAACTGCTTTTAAAACCCATACGCTACTTTCTGTAGATGAATCGGAAATTTTTCTGTCACTCACTTCCTCCGGGACACAAGGACAGAAAAGTCAAACCAACCTCGATAAAATTTCTTTCGACAGGCAAGCTTTTATGCGGGCAGCGATTGTGAAATCTCAAAAATTGAACTCCGAGAACCCGGTCAATTACCTTATTTTTTCATATTCGCCTGAAACTTCCGGACAAAAAGGAGCCGCCCATACCTTTCAAAAATATGCCGAATTTGCCCCCGAAGCAGCTAAGTATTTTGCGTTACAGGGCTCTTCGGAAAAAGAGGTTACTTTTGATGTAAATGCTGCAATAGAGAAAATTATCGAATTTTCTAAAACAGGATTGCCTCTTCGTGTGATAGGTTTTCTGGCGTTCAGTTTTACTACTTTTCGCGAAATGGAACGTAGGGGAATTACATTGAAGTTCCCGTCTGAAAGTTTATTGCTTACCGGCGGCGGATGGAAATCTCATACCGGAGAAACCGTTAATTTTGACATCTATGCCGAGTTGGTGGAAAAAGTACTCGGGATTTCTTCAGACCGAATCCGAGATTTCTATGGGATGGTTGAACACGGAGTTCCTTACATGAGCTGTGCACATCGTCATTTCCATATTCCGATTTATGCCAATGTCGTGGCGGTTGATCCAGGAACATTGCAAGTGTTGCCGACCGGAGAAACTGGCTTGCTTAAACTGCAAACCGGCTATATCCGTTCAACGCCTTCCATATCCGTGCTGAGCACAGATTTGGGCTATATCGGGGAAAATTGCCCGTGTGGTCTTGAAGGAAAATATATCGTTTTAAAAGGTCGCGCCGGAGTGCAAAAACATGCCGGTTGTGCGATTTCTGCATCACAATTAATTAGATTATAGGAGGATAAGTAATGATTAAATGGTATAACTTTGGAACTTTTATGGAGAGTGAATCCATCACCTCCCAAATTATTGAAAATCTGCTGCAACAAGCGAAAGAAAAACGGGATGAATTTGCTGCCATCCCGATTATGAGAATCGCGGAAGTGCTGGATCGTATCTCAAAAAAATTGCAGGATGAACAACATCCTGCCCGACGCAAAACAATGCAAATAATGCCCGATTTAATCCATTTCTCCGATGAAATGGTGAAAGCAGGATTGGACGCTATTTGCGAGAATCTTAAATTTGACAGCATTGTCAAAAGACTTAAAATCGATTTGGATAATATCGACTATATTGATAATTTTACTTATAATCCTACTTTTGACGGATATATTAAAGCGGTTCCCCAAGGAGTGTTGTCTCATATTTCGGCAGGGAATGTTTTTGTCGGAGCTATTGATACCCTCGTTCAAGGAATTATCACCAAAAATATTAATATTCTTAAAATGTCCTCTTTCGATCCTGTATTCCCGCTCATCTTTGCGGAATTACTCATCGAATGTGATCCGGAGCAATTAGTCTCTCCCTATTTTGCATTAGTGCCTTTTAAAGGAGGAGATAAAGAGATAGAAGCTATTATCAAACAAGAATCGGATGTAGTGATTGTGTATGGGGGAAAAGATGCTGTAGAAGCCTACCGAAACAATAGGGGATTATTTACGAAAGATGTGGAATTCGGTCCTAAGTATTCTTGTATGATTATTGATAGCAACGAATTGACAAAGCATGATGAAGCAGAAATTGCCCGTCTTGCGGCACGCGATTTTACCATGTGGGAACAGTCGGCTTGTTCTTCCCCACATAGTATTTTTATTGATGGTAAAGAAAATGCCGTTCGCTTTGCGGCGGAAATGAAAAAAGCATTTATCCAACTGCAATCTGAATTTCCTTTTCCGGAGATTAATACCGATGAAAAAATGGAAATTACAAGGACTCGTGAACTTGCCCGCGTAGATCAAGCACTTGGAAATTCGGAATTGATAATTCCTGCCGTGGACGACCAAAGTTGGTCTGTGATTGTTGAATATAAACCCGTTTTTCAAATATCATGTCAACATCGTACTGCCTATATCATCGCTATTGATGATTTTGATCAGGTTATTGATGCTTTGAGCGGGTATGGCAAGTTTATTCAGTCTGTCGGGATTTTGGCTGACTATACCAAGTTATTTGACTATGCGGCTCGATTGACCCAGTTAGGAGCAGATCGGATTACGGAAATAGGAGCGATGTCACAACGAAAACATGGAACACCGCATGACGGAACCCGTGGTCTTGCTGAATATGTAAAATGGGTATCTGTAGGTCATCCGTTGGATTTTATCGATCCATTTGATTATAAAACAGATAAAGAACGTGATGAGTTATCATTGGCACGTCTTAATCATATTATTGGGTATGCCCGTGAAAAATCTCCCTTCTATCGGGAGACACTTCCGGATGTGTCCCTCAAAAATTTGAAAGATTTATCAAAATTGCCCATTTTAAAACAAGAGCAGTTTCGCGATAAACTTCCACCTTACGGCGATGGAATATTGACCGCTCCGTTGGGAAATTCCATCTCTTTTGGAAGTGGCGGCACATCGGGCCATCCGAAATTTGTCTATCGCACGATGGAGGAAACACGTAGAAATGCAAAAGCAATGGCGAAAGGACTTGCCGTGAAAATGTTCCAAAAAGGTGATGTTGTGGCCAATCTCTTTTTCGCGGGAAATATGTGGGCTTCCTTTATTAGTGTGAATATGGCGCTTGAAGAAATCGGGTGTCATATTTTGCCAATCGGAGGTCATGTGGGTATTGAAAATATTATGAGCTATCTGAAATCTTTTAAAGTAGATGCTATTATTTCAATCCCCTCTATTCTTATTTCTATTGCAGAATATGTGGAGAAAAATGGACTCAAAGATCTTAAAATTAAAAAGATTGCTTACGGAGGCGAACACTTGGCACCCGCTGCCGAAGAGTATCTGAAACGAGTCCTCGGTGCCGAAATTGTCGGCTCGGCCACCTATGCAATTAATGATACCGGTGTGGTGGCTTTTCAGTGTGAATGCTGCTCCGGCTCCGTTCATCATGTTATGGAAGACCTTCATATAGTTGAAATTGTTGACCCCGAAACCTTTGAACCGCTTCCGGAGGGTCAGGCAGGAAATATCATTCTTACCAATATCGACCGGAAATTGATGCCGGTGATCCGTTATGACGTGGGTGACCGCGGTCGCTTGTTGTCTCATAAATGTGCCTGCGGCAGACAAGCCCGTCTCTTGGAACTGCTCGGTCGCTCCGATGAAGTCCTTATCATCGGCGGTGATAATATCTCCGTGGATGCCGTGTCCCAAGCTGTGGCAAAAGTGCAAGGTCTATCTCAAAAGTTCTCGATGATCGGAAAATACCTCGGACATCTTGACCTACTCGAAATTCGGGTCGAAGGATTCGGAATTATGGACGATGACCGGAAAAACCTGCTGGCAAAAGAACTTATTGTGGCATTATTAAACGAAAAACCTGCCCTGCAAGCTTTTCTGAATGCCAACAGTATTGCTTGCCCCTCCGTAATTGTAATGAATGAGGGAGAACTTCCCATAAATCCAAGAACAGGTAAAATAAAAAGAGTTATAGATGAAAGACATTCTTCGTAAACAAAATAGTAAAAATCCACATATCGCTCAAATCTCTGTACTATCCGACATTGCTTTTATCGGTCATGTACAAGCATTTGTAATTTCATTCGCCAAGTATTTCAATTTCTGTAATCAAGAGTTGATGCAAATTGAACTGATGGTCGAAGAGGGAATGCTCAGTACCATTCAGAATGCCTTCTCCGATGAGGTGGTCGGGATGATTGATGTTAAAATAAGCTATTCCCCGGGAAAGTTCCGCATCTCTATCGAAGATAAAGGATTGCCCGTTGATATCAAAATGCTCGAAACATCCGATAACTCCTATATGAGTATTCTGCTCCTCAAGAAGATTGCAGATGAATTCCGATTTACAAATTTGGGCAAAGAGGGTAAAAAATTAGAACTTATCAAATATATCCGAAATGAGAGTATCCTTGAGCAATTAGCAAAAATAGACAGGGAAGAAAAACAGGAAGAGCTCCCTCCGGAAAAAGATTCACCTATAATCAGACTTATTAATAACGAAGAGATTACACTCCTTTCGCGACTGGCATTTAAAGTGTATGGGTATACTTACATTTCTGTTTTTTATTATCCCGAAAAAATTAAAGAGTTGCTCGAACACGGATTATTGGTTTCCGCAGTAGCAGTCAATAAAAAAAATGAAATTGTGGGCAATCTCTCCCTTGTGTTCGAAAAATCGGACGATATGGTTGCCGACTCGGGCGCAGCAATGGTCGACCCGCGCTACCGTGGCCATAATCTTTTTAAGAATATGAAGCTTTTCTTGAAAGATTATGCCAAAACAAGAGGAATGTGCGGAATTTATAGCGAAGCAGTTTCTATTCACCCCTTTACACAACTCGGAAATATCTCTCTCGGCGCGAAAGAAACTGGTATTATGCTTGCCTTTATTAAAGAAAGTGTCACCTTTAATAAAATATCCGATGAACGAACAGAACTTCGTCAATCAGTAGTTCTTTATTACCTTAAAACCAATAAAGAGCCCCACAGAACTATTTATGTGTATCCTAAATTTGCCAATATTATCAGAAAAATTTATGCCCATGCCGAGCTTGATCGTGAAGTTGTGGAAGTTGTCCCCAATGCTTCATTAATCCCGGCTTCCGAATCTACCCATTATTCTACAAGTGTAAAACCCGATATTAATGTGGCCTACATCAAAATCGAAACTATGGGACCCGATGTGGATGATATTATTGCCGTTCAAACCAGACAACTTTGCCTCAAGAAAATCGAAACTATCTATCTTGAGTTTTCTATGTCAGAAGCGTATGCTTCGGTTTTGGCACGCAAAGCCAATGAAATGGGCTA
>CAZWCI010000065.1:0-5018 GCA_964632815.1 uncultured Lentimicrobiaceae bacterium
AGAGATGGTTATTGAAGAGGCGGACGAGTTTGACCGCTCGTTTCTTCAATTATCTCCCGATTCAGCTGTGATTACTTCTATGGATGCAGATCATCTCGATATTTATGGTGTCAAGGAAGAATTGGAAAACTCTTTTCGCAAGTTTTCAACTCGAATCAGAGCTCATGGTCCGCTTATTATTCACGAAAATTTAAAAGGGAAAATTAATTATAAAAATCAATTTTCATACGGACTCGAACCAACGGCAGATTATTCAATATCTAAAGTTCAATTGTTCCCCAATAAGGCATTTTTTAATATAACGTATCAACAAAAGCTTTCATTTTTGGTTGAACTCGGAGTCTCCGGAATGCATAATATTCTTAATGCGACGGCAGCTTTTGCAGTAGCTCATCAATGGGGCATCTCTCCGGATATTATAATCGAAAAATTGAAAACATTTACGGGGGTTAAAAGAAGATTTGATTATCTTATTGAAAGAGAGGATTTTATTTTTATAGATGATTATGCTCATCATCCGGAAGAAATTCGTGCGTTTTTTAATTCGGTGAAATCTATATATCCGGAGAAACATATCACGGCCGTTTTTCAACCCCATCTCTATTCCAGAACCCGTGATTTTGCAATCCAATTTGCGGAGGTACTTGCCCTTCCTGATACTATTATTCTGATGGATATTTATCCTGCCCGTGAAAAACCGATAGAAGGGATTACTTCTGCGTATCTGCTTTCCTTGATACAACATCCCGATAAAAAATTGCTTGATCGCAAACAACTCATAGATTATCTGTTACAAGAAAAACCCGAGGTATTGCTCACCCTCGGGGCCGGCGATATAGACAAGTCTCTTCCGGAATTAAAAAGAGTTTTATCTTAATTATTATTAACAAAAATTTAAATTATGTCAGAGAAGCTTAAACGATTTATTCAGTTATTTATTTTTTTAGGACTTGGAGTTTTCTTTACTTGGTTTTCTGTTAAAGACCTGACGGCCGAAGATATTGAAATGATTAAGCAAAGTGCTGCACAAGTAGGAGAAGGAAATAGTTGGTTTTTTCTGTTATTATCAGCGTTATTTATTGTTTTAGCGCATTACATCAGAGCCCTAAGAAGTGTTTTACTGATAGAACCTCTCAATTATAAAGTGCGTAAGAGTATGTCTTTTTACGCAGTAATGGTTTGTTATTTTGCCAATCTCGCTATCCCGAGAATTGGAGAAATACTTCGTTGTACTTTTCTGCAACGTTATGAAAAAGTGCCGTTTCAAAAATCTTTCGGAACAATTCTTACTGAAAGAGCGATTGACTTAATTCTTTTTGTTGTGTTATTTGTTATTGCCATTTTTGTAAATCAAAATGCACTTTCTCAAATGATTGTGGATCGAGAACAGGGAACTACTTTAGGGGTGAGAATCGAAAATATGGCGAGCTCTCTGATTCATAATGACATGATTTATATCTTGTTGGGGGGATTGGTGTTGTTGATTGTTCTTATCTATTTTACTCGAAAGAAATGGAGTAAAATTAACTTTTTTGTAAAAGTGAAAAATTTTATGGTGGGCATTTGGCAAGGATTAATCTCTGTCAAGGATTTAAAACATCCGTACTTATTTGTAATATATACTCTCTTGATATGGGTAAGTTTTTTCGCTTCGACGTATGTGTGCTTTTTCGCCTTTGACTTCCTCGCTAACTTAGGGCCGGTGGCTGCATTCTCGGTGCTTGGCTTTGGAACATTGGGATTCATCATTGCGCAAGGAGGCTTGGGAGCGGCTCCCCTCATTATTGCCGCAACGCTGGTGCTCTATAATGTTGATTATTCGGCTTCATTAGCCGCCGGATGGATAAATTGGACACTTCAAACGATTACGGTTATTATTGTGGGGTTAGTTTCTTTAGTGCTTGCTTCATTTGCTAAAACTTCCAAAAATGAATAATCTTGAATTGATAGAAAAAAAAATTATTAATCTAGCAACGTGGGAAAAACTGAAAACTCAATTTATCGGTCAAAAAATTGTGTTTACCAACGGTTGTTTTGATATTCTCCATTTGGGACATGTTCATTATTTGGCAGAAGCAAAAAGTATGGGGCATATCTTAGTGATAGGGCTGAATAGCGACGCCTCTGTTAAACGGCTCAAAGGAGAAGAACGCCCCGTTAATCCGGAGTATGCCCGAGCCATGGTACTTGCAGCTCTGCAAGTCGTGGATTATGTGATTATTTTTCAGGAAGCTACCCCTTACGAACTCATTCAACAAGTTAATCCACAAGTCTTGGTAAAAGGAGGAGATTACCGCATAGATCAGGTGGTTGGAGCTGATTGGGTCGTGGCTCACGGCGGTGAAGTACATCTTATAAATTTTATTGATGGTTTCTCAACTTCTCAACTAATCGAGAAATTAAAATAAATTTTCTCTTTTTTTTGCAAAATAGACCTCCATGTCAAAATTTGTGTAATTTTGCATTAAAATGTTATTGCCATGAAAAATTTTTGGTTATTCACAGTCAAAATAACCATATTGATTTTGGTTATTTTAAATTTGGGATCTTGTAGAAAAGATTATTTTAATAATATTAATTCCGTAGAAGCTTCCGGCGAATGGGGCCTCCCTTTACTCAATAGTGATATTTATATCGGAGATGTACTCTCTTCATTTGCAGATATGGATATTGAAGAAGATGCCTCGTCCGGAATGTTGAAATTTTCTTTATTTATGGATTCGACACAGTTAATCCGTCCTACGGAAATGCTTCGAATTAATAATCATGTCTATTCCAATAGTTTTAGCTTTCCGGCGCCTTCCGGAGACTTTATTCCTCCGGTCAATGAATTCCAAATGACCTTTCAAAGTGATCTTTTAGATCAGGATAATTTTGAAATTGAAGAGGGGATAGTAAAATCCGGAACACTTACAATCACCATTAATACAGATATTGATCAACCTAATTATTCAATTCATATCACATCTCCCAATATTTTTGATGCTCAAAATGTGCCTTTTGAAGTTGTCTTTACACCTACTACTTTGACACAAACTATTGATCTTACTGGCTGTAAATTTGTCATTGGTCCTGCCGATTTAACTAATACGATTTCTTATACGACCACAGTCTATATCACCGATATTGTCTCCAGCCCGCTTTCTCAATATGTCGTTCAAACTGATTTTGAAAATACTTCTGTATTGTTTAAATATCTTAAAGGGAAGATGGATCCGAAAAGTTATCCGGTTCGTTTTACAAATCCGATATCTTTTTTCTCTGATAATTTATCAGGAAATTTCACCCTCTTAAATCCCAAATATAGTGTTAAAGTGGGAAATTCTGTCGGAGCTGCCTGTAAATTTATTTCGGATAGTATTGGCTTTCGCGGTCCCGGTTTCTACGCTGCAATCTTAAATCCTGGAACTCAAATTAATTGTGACGCCTCCACCGGAAACGGCTATTACGAAATTACGGTTAACGAAGGCATCGGCAATGAACTCGTCTTCTCCAACCAGGTTCAAGAGTTCCTTTTTGATGGGAATGCAGTTATTAACCCCTTGGGAATGAGTGCCGGAAGTATTACTATTGATGACCAAGCCGCCGTTTATGTGACTTCCAGAATTGAAGTGGGGTTAGAATCAAAATTTGATTTTGTGGAATATATCGATACTTTAGATTTTGGGATGAATGATGCTAAAGATAATCAAATTATTGAAGAAGCTGTTCTCAGACTTGCTATTGTTAATGGAATACCACTTTCAGGTGAAGCACAACTCTATTTTTATGATTCTCAGCAAAATATAATTATTGATACTCTTATGCCATCTCCTCAAATCTTTAGAGCAGCAACAGTTGGCGGAGCACCCGACTATCAAGTTGTCTCCCCGACCACTTCAGTTCCCAAATTTATTACCATTACCGGAACTCAATTTACGGAAATATTAAAAGCCGATAAGATTATTGTGAGATGTAAACTCTATTCCGAAAATCCAAATAATGTTATTCGAATATATCAAAATCAAAAAATGAGTGTACGCCTCGGAGCAAAAATTAAGTATAATACCAATTCCATAGAATTATAATAGCCATGAATATAAAACAGTTAAAACAGTTGATGGTGGTATTGGGATTACTCCTTATACTGCTGCAAGTTAAAGCTCAAGATAGTCGTGTGCTTTACTTTATGAACTATAATCCTTATTCCTCTTATACAAATCCGGGAAATCCCTCTCATTCTCGGCTCTACGTTGGAATTCCGGTTTTGTCTAACCTGAATATTTCTCTTTATAATTCTGCTTTTCACTATAATAAACTGTTTAAAGCAAATGAAACGGGAACTACTGTTACAGCCGATAAGTTTGTCAATTCATTGAAAAAAATCAATTGGCTCAATACCTCCATGAATATTGAACTGCTGGGCTTCGGTTTCAAAGCCGATGACCTTTTTGTCAGTGTCGGTTATCGAATCCGCTTTGAAGAGTATTTTTCCTTTCCGGATGTACTCTTTAAACTCCCGATCAAAGGAAATATGGCCTATATCGATGCTCCCGCCGAAATGAAAAAGTTACGTCTCAATGCTATGGCATACCATGAGTTAAGTGTCGCCTTTCAATATAAACTGAATGAACATCTCTCTATCGGAATACGCCCGAAATTGCTGATGGGGCTTGCCAATATCAATACGAAAAACAGCTATTTCAAACTGACCACCGATCCCCAAACGTATGAAATTAATATTCAGGAAAAACTTCATGTCAATACTGCCATGATTGTGAATCCCGACAGTATTGATATAATGCAAATACTTCCCAATGTTTTTAAAAATATCGGATTGGGAATTGATTTAGGAGTGACTTATCAATTTAATGACCATTTTGGAGTTAGTGCGGCCGTTACCGATTTAGGGTTTATTAAATGGAAAACCAACCCGCGTACGTTTATGAGTGAAGTTGCCGATGGCGGAGTCTATTACAAAGATGGAGGATTCTGCTTCAGCGGCTTAAATACGAATAGTCTGAATATGGATTCTTTGA
>CAZWCI010000065.1:5118-8691 GCA_964632815.1 uncultured Lentimicrobiaceae bacterium
GCTCCTTGAACAGAAGTCCTTTTCCATTATTGTGATTTCAAAGTCGGGAACCACCACGGAACCCGCCTTAGCATTTCGCTTATTAAAAGAACTTTGCGAGAATAAATTCGGAAAATCCGAAGCCGCTAACCGTATTGTGGCTATTACCGATCAACAACGCGGGGCGCTGAAAAAAATGGCCGTTACGGCCGGATATAAAACTTTTGTCATTCCCGACAACGTGGGAGGACGCTATTCGGTGCTCACTCCGGTAGGATTATTGCCAATTGCAGTGGCGGGCTTCAATATTGCCAAACTGCTTGAGGGGGGACGCAATATGAGAAAATTGCTTCTGTCCTCAGATAAATGGAAGGACAATCCGGCGATGCAGTATGCCCTTTGCCGTTTTCTCCTCTATACACAACAGCAGAAAAAAATAGAACTGATGGTGACCTATGAACCTAAGTTGTTCTATTTCGTGGAATGGTACAAACAACTCTTCGGAGAAAGCGAAGGAAAAGAATCCAAAGGGATTTTTCCCGCCGGAGCCGTCTTCTCCACAGATCTTCACTCCTTAGGACAATATATTCAGGAAGGAGAACGACTGTTGTTTGAAACCGTCCTCTCCGTTGAACAGAATGTGCATACGCTGCCCATTCCCTTTATGGAAGATAATGCCGACGGCTTAAATTATCTGCAAAAGAAATCTATTCATGAAATTAACCTGACCGCCGAAAAAGGAACCCGATTGGCCCATCTCGAAGGAAATGTGCCCAATATGACCATTTCTATTTCTTCTATTTCTGAGCAAACACTCGGGGAACTGATTTTTTTCTTTGAGTTTTCTTGCGCGTTGGGAGGCTATATGCTCCAAATCAATCCCTTTGACCAACCCGGCGTGGAAGCCTATAAATCCAATATGTTTCATCTGCTCGGAAAACCAAAATAACCTTATGAAGCGTAATCTGAAAGAGAAATATGACTTTGTGATTGATTATTTCACAAAGCAGAATCCTGACGCCACTTCCGGACTGATGTATGAAAATCCCTTCCAACTTCTTGTTGCCGTGGTGCTATCAGCTCAGTGTACCGACAAAAGAGTGAATATGGTGACACCTGCTCTTTTTCAAAAATTCCCGACTCCCGCCGCACTGTCCAACGCCTCGGTGGACGAAATTAGGGAGGTTATTAAATCAGTATCCTACCCGAATAGCAAAGCCACACA
This sequence comes from uncultured Lentimicrobiaceae bacterium, assembly GCA_964632815.1. Taxonomy (GTDB): domain Bacteria; phylum Bacteroidota; class Bacteroidia; order Bacteroidales; family WCHB1-69; genus DUOL01. The sequence continues at coordinate 6,323 of CAZWCI010000065.1, forward strand.
TCTCAGCGGATTGTCCAATATGCTTGTTGCCGATTTCGGCGGAGTTGTCCCCGGCAATCGGGAGGATTTGCAAAAATTGCCAGGCGTAGGACGAAAAAGTGCGAATGTCCTCCTTGCCGTTGCTTTCGATAAACCCGCGATGCCCGTTGATACCCATGTGTTTAGAGTGTCTGCCCGTATCGGCTTGGTGGTCAATGCTAAAAATCCCCTTGAAACCGAAGAACAATTAGTGCGACACTTTCCCGAACATCTGCTCTCCGTCGCCCACCATTGGCTTATTTTACACGGCCGTTATGTCTGCATCGCCCGAAATCCGAAATGTGACCGGTGCGGATTGAAAGAAATATGCAATTATTATAAAAATGCTTGATTGTTAAACTATTATAAAGAGTAATTATTATGAATGATCTGTCAGTTGGAACCAGAATCGACCACCCCAAATACGGAGAAGGGGTGATTAGTAAAAGTACACCGCTCACCTATAAAATTATCTTTGTGAGAGGCGGTGAAATTGAGTTCTCGAAATTGAACATCCAATTCGAAGTGATTGAAGAAAACGAATCACAGGACAATACCCAACCTCGACTCAATATTAAGGAGTTTGAGAAAATATTGAAATATATTCTGGAGCAATACAATGCCGTGGAATATAAAGTCTCCCTCGGCAAAAAATGGGAAGGCGGAACCATGTCGCTGCAACCCGCAAATCTCGACTTGAAACCGAAAGAGATACCCATCGAGAGTTTTTTCCATAAGATTGTGATGATGCGCGACCGATTGCGCGTTCTCGAACAAAATATCAACAGCCATCCTGTCCTTTCCGACGAAGATAAAGTCAATTTGCAACAGTACATTACACGCATCTACGGCAGCATGACCAGCTTTAATATTTTGTTCGATGAGAAGGAAGATTATTTTGTTGGTGCGAAGTCATAAATCAATCATTTAATTTTGTATCTTTGCCTTGTTTTTCATTGAGAAACAGACATTGACTATTGAAAATAACTTCAAATTTTAAAATATATTATTATGGTAGAAAAAGTAACAAAAAGTAAACAGGCCATCGAATTGGAAGATAAATATGGAGCCCATAATTATCATCCTCTTGACGTTGTAATCGCAAAAGCGAAAGGTCCTTACATGTGGGACGTTGAAGGAAAAAAGTATTATGATTTCCTTTCTGCCTACTCGGCAGTAAATCAAGGACATTGCCACCCCAAAATTGTGCAAGCCATGATCGATCAGGCGCAAACCCTCACCCTCACTTCCCGCGCTTTCTATAATGATATTCTCGGACCGTATGAAAAGTACATCACCGAACTTTTTGGCTACGATAAAGTGCTGCCGATGAATTCCGGCGCCGAAGCCGATGAAACCGCCTTAAAACTCTGTCGTAAATGGGCTTATCTTAAAAAAGGATTACCTGATAACCAAGCCAAAATTATTGTGTGTGACGGCAACTTCCACGGTCGTACCATTACCATCATCTCCATGTCCACCGACCCCGATGCGTACAATGGCTTTGGCCCTTATACTCCGGGATTTATTAAAGTGCCTTATAACGACATTCCTGCCCTGAAAAAAGCATTGGAAGATCCTAACGTGGCAGGATTCCTTGTAGAACCCATTCAAGGGGAAGCAGGCGTGTATGTGCCCGAAGACGGATACCTCAAAAAAGCATACGAACTCTGTAAAGCTAAAAATGTTCTTTTTATCGCCGATGAAGTACAAACCGGTATTGCACGTACAGGAAAAATGTTGGCCTGCGACCACGAAGGTGTTCGCCCCGATATTTTAATTCTCGGAAAAGCCCTTTCAGGAGGAACAATGCCCGTATCTGCCGTTCTTGCCGATGACGACATCATGCTCTGCATCAAGCCCGGGGAACACGGCTCTACTTTCGGCGGAAATCCGGTTGCCTGCAAAGTGGCTATCGCTGCCCTCGAAGTGGTGAAAGAAGAAAAATTGATGGAAAAATCTGAAGCCCTCGGCAAAATTTTCAGAGACGAAATGAGAAACGTGAAAAGCGATATGATCGAATTGGTTAGAGGAAAAGGTTTGCTCAATGCCATCGTCATCCGTCCTAAAAATGGAAAAGAAGCTTGGGACGTATGTCTCAAAATGAAAGAGTTGGGCGTACTTGCAAAACCAACCCACCAACACATCATCCGCTTTGCACCCCCATTGATTATTACCGAAGAAGAACTCAGAAAAGCAATCGCCCTTATCAAAGAGGCCATTCTTTCCTTCGAATAAAATTTACATAGATTTTTCCAAGAGGTTACTTATTTCGAGTAACCTCTTTTTTTTATTAGGGCGTGCCGGCTTCGCCGTCGGCGTCCGGTTCCAAGTCCGCAGCCGGTAGTCGT
>CAZWCI010000066.1:0-2342 GCA_964632815.1 uncultured Lentimicrobiaceae bacterium
AACTCCGCAATATTGTCAATCGCTTTCGCGCCATAATGGCTGGCAAGTTCTTCCGCCCGCGCAAGACTACGGCTATAGATTTCCCTTATTTTAACAGATTGCTTCGACAAAGAGAAAGCAAACCAAGAAGCGACATTACCTGCCCCAACAATTGTAACGCTTTTGATTTCTTTCATTTCAACCTAAAATAAAATAGACTAATAGCGGTCAACAGAATTGAGATCCTTGAATGCAATTTTCAACCGTTCTACGATAGATTTTTCACCTTCTCTAAGAAAAGCACGTGGATCATAATACTTTTTATTGGGTTTATCCTCGCCTTCGGGATTGCCGATTTGAGATTGCAGGTACTCTTTTTTCTCTTTATAATAATTCATAATTCCTTCCCAGAAAGCCCATTGTGTATCCGTATCAATGTTCATTTTCACAACTCCGTATTGGAGTGCTTCTTTGATTTTTTGCGGTTCGGAACCGGATCCGCCATGGAAAACAAAATCAACAGGATTTTCTTGCGTATGGAATTTATCTCGAATATAATTTTGTGAATTATATAAAATAATCGGTTCTAAACGAACATTTCCGGGCTTATAAACCCCGTGAACATTACCAAAAGAAGCGGCAATGGTAAAATTCGGACTAATTTTTCGCAACTCATCGTATGCATAGGCCACATCTTCAGGTTGCGTATATAGTTTGGAACTATCAATGCCCGTATTGTCCACCCCATCTTCTTCTCCACCGGTAATTCCCAACTCAATCTCAAGAGTCATTCCGATTTTAGACATGCGGGTAAGATAATGTTTGCAAATTTCAATATTCTCTTTCAACGGTTCTTCGGAAAGATCAAGCATATGAGAGCTGAAAAGCGGCTTCCCGTGAACTTTATAGAAAGCTTCGCCCGCATCCAATAATCCGTCAATCCAAGGTAATAACTTTTTAGCAGCATGGTCTGTATGGATAATAACCGGAATTCCATATAAATGAGCTACTTGATGAATATGCATTGCTCCGGAAATAGCTCCATTGATTGCTACTGCTTCCTGATCGTTCTTTAAAGATTTACCGGCATAAAAATGAGCTCCTCCATTCGAGAATTGAATAATAATCGGTGAATTAACCACTTTTGCAGCTTCTAATACTGCATTCACAGAATCGGTTCCCACAACATTAACTGCAGGTAATGCAAATTTTTCTCTTTTTGCAATAGAAAATATAGTTTGTAAATCTTTTCCCGTTGCTACGCCGGGTTTTACTTGGGTTGATATTTTTTCAGACATATTTTTATTTTTTTTAAGAATCAATTATTCTATATCAATTTTATTTGCAAATTTACATCAATTTTTGAAATAAAATATCAGTTTCTAAATTATTGTTTACGATTCAATAATTTTATGTAAGTTTGCAGCCCAAAAATAATTATCATGGCACAGGAAAGATTTGCAATCATCGGCGCAGGGCACTTTGGATCAGCCATTGCCATTGCCTTGTCGCAAAAAGATGCGGAAGTTTTGGTCATCGATTCCGACATTAGCGTCATTCAAGATATTTCCGATGATGTTGCCTATGCGGTGTGTATCGATGCGACGAACAAAAAAGCATTGATTGGAGAAAATATCCAAGACTTTGATGCCGTAATCGTGGCTATAGGTAATGATTTTATCCAACGACTTTTGTGTGCAGCCAATCTCTTAGACCTCAATGTCAAAAGAATTATTTGCCGTACCATGGGCGAAAACCAACGAATCATCCTCGAAAAAATGGGAATTACTGAATTCCTTTCTCCCGAAGATGAAATCGGAGCTCTGTTTGCGGAAAGACTACTCAATCCCAGCATGCTCTCATACTTGCAACTACCCGATGGCTATAAAATTGCTGAAATTTTAACCCCCTCCAGATTGGTCGGTATGACACTCGGTGACATCTCTTTCCGTGACAACCACCGACTTAGCTTAATTACCATCAGACGAGAATATAAAGATGAAGATGATGATGAGGTTTCAAGTGAACATATTGTCGGTGTGCCTGAAAATAGCACTATTATTGAAGAAAATGACTGCTTTGTGCTATTCGGGAAGACCCATGACTTGGAAAATTTTATTAAAGTAAATCAATAATTAATGCCTCTCTTTAATTTACGTAAATTTAATCAACGGCTTAATATCCATATCGTTGAACATCACGATATGCTGGTTAACATTTTGCGTATTTTAAGTTTGATTGTTTCCTTAATTACTATTTCTGCTATTCTCTACTATCACGGCTTCTATATCACACTCAAGACCAAAGAAATTATCAAAATTATTGTTCATCTCAGTTTGGTTTTTTACACGATCAAATATCTC
>CAZWCI010000066.1:2442-8625 GCA_964632815.1 uncultured Lentimicrobiaceae bacterium
GGGACTTTATTACTAATGCTTCCGCGAATGACTATTGACGGGATCTCTTTTATTGATGCGCTATTTACGTCTACGAGCGCCTCTTGTATTACCGGGTTGACGGTTGTAAATACCGGTACGGATTTTACACTCAAAGGTCAAGTCGTCTTATTAATATTAATGCAATTAGGAGGATTAAGCATTTTATCTTTTGCGACATTCTTTACTGCCTTCATTGCACGAAGCAGCGCTGGCTTGAGATACCAACACTTAGTTAAGGATTTACTTTCCACCAATAAATTATCCGATTCATTCCAACTGCTGAGATCGATTTTTATCACCACTTTCGTCATCGAAACAGCAGGCGTTGTCTTATTGTATATGTATTGGAAAACAACAGGCCTTTTTACTTCAGATGGAGAAACATTTTTTTATGCACTATTTCACTCTATTTCCGCATTCAATAATGCCGGATTTTCATTATGGAATGCCAATTTAATGGATGTCGCCATTGTGGACAGCTACTTCCCTCAAGGCGTAATTGCGATATTGGTCGTTTTGGGTGGAATCGGCTTTGTTACTCTCAGTGACTTTTTCAGTCCTCGACAAATTAAAGAACGCAAGAAATATAGTTGGAAAAAATTATTACCCTCAACCAGAATTATTCTCTATACTACCGCCGGAATAATATTGTTGGGTGCCGTAGTTGGTTTAATCTTAGAATATGACAATACTCTAAGCCATCAACACTCTTTTATGGAAAAATTTGGAACCATTCTATTCCAAACCATCTCGGGTAGAACTGCCGGTTTTAACATGATTGACATTACCCGATTTACGATCCCTACCATGATTTTATTCATGATTGTTATGTTTATTGGGGCATCCCCGGGCTCAACCGGAGGCGGGATCAAAACTACTACCTTTTTTGTATTGATGAAGTCAATGTTTGCGACCATTCAAGGAAAGAAAAATATAGAATTTCAAAAGAAAACCATTCCTTTTGAACTGGTAGATAAAGCGTATAGCATTGTACTTATGTCATTAATCATTATCATCGTTTCTGTTTTTGCGCTCTCTATCGTGGAGCCGGAAATTGACATCACAGATTCTCTTTTCGATTGTATATCTGCTTTTTCTACTTGTGGGCTCTCCAGTGGTGCTTGCGCTTTAATGGGGATTGGTGGAAAAATAATCCTGATTCTCAATATGTATATTGGAAGAGTCGGAACCCTTACCCTCGCATTTGCATTGAGCAAACGAATAAAAGAAGCAAAACATCAATATCCCGATATTCATTTTATGGTGGGTTAAAAAAAATTGTATATTTGTCCTCAAATTTTGACAAATGAAACCCATTATTGCCCCCTCCATGTTGTCCGCCAACTTCTGCAACTTAGAAGCTGATATCCAAATGGTTAATGAATCTACAGCCGAATGGTTTCACTTGGATATTATGGATGGCGTTTTCGTTCCGAATCTGTCATACGGAATGCCTGTTATCAAAGCAATCAAATCAAAAGCCGAAAAGCCATTGGATGTTCATCTGATGATCATTCAGCCTGAACGCTATATCACCGCTTTTAAAGATGCCGGTGCCGACCTACTTACCGTTCATTGGGAAGCATGTACCCATCTGCACCGCACGCTTCATCAAATCAAAAACGAAGATATGCTGGCCGGAATCGCCCTTAATCCCCATACCCCTGTCTCTTTCCTCGAAGATATTATTCAAGATGCGGATATGGTGCTCATTATGTCCGTAAATCCCGGATTCGGGGGGCAGAAATTTATTGAAAACAGCTATCACAAAATTGCTGCTCTTAAAGACCTTATCATTAAGAAAAATTCCAACGCACTGATTGAAGTCGATGGCGGTGTTAATGCCGAAACCGCACCCCTACTCGTGAAAGCCGGGGCCGATGTGCTGGTCGCCGGAAATAGTATTTTCAAACACCCGAACCCTTCTGAAATGATCGAGCTCCTCAAAAATGCCAAAAAATAAAAGACATTATTAACCTATATTAAGATTATTACTCTATGAATTTGGAAGCTTTTTATAAACTTACTTACGGATTGTATATTGTAAGTTCTACCGACGGAGAAAATGAAAGTGGCTATATCTCTAATACGGTGATGCAAGTGACCGCCGACCCATCCCGTATTGTCATCTCTTCAAGCGTAGACAATTTCACCACCGGCTTGATTAAAAAATCAGGCGTCTTTTCTGTATCTGCATTAGGTAAAAATACCAATAGAACCGTTTTAGGAAGTTTTGGATATAAAAGCGGTAGAGATATTAATAAATTTGAAAATCTGCAACTTCTCAGAGGTAAACAAAATGTGCCCATCGTAATCGAAAATTGTCTCGCTTGGTTCGAATGTCAAGTGATTCAAGAAATTCACTACGGAACCCACATCCTCTTTATTGCAGATGTCATCAATTGTGAAAAACTAGGGGATGACAGCGACGCCCTTACCTATTCCTATTACAGGGAAGTGCTTAAGGGAAAATCGCCAAAGTCTGCCCCTTCTTATATTAACCCTCAAAAAAAGGAGATTGTTATGAAAGATTTAAGTATCTATGTTTGTGACGTGTGCGGGTACGAATATGACCCCGCTAAAGGTGACCCTGATTCCGGAATCGCCCCCGGTACCGCTTTTGAAGATATCCCGGACGATTGGCTCTGCCCTCTCTGCGGTGTTGACAAAACGAATTTCTCTAAATTGTAAGAGTTTTCGGCTTTTTTTCATTTTATTGAAAAAATCATTGTAAATTTGCACACTACAAATTACAATGATGAAAAATCTTATTAATAAATTACAACATCCAATCTATCAGGCCGTTAGTCATACAGCCGATAGGTTGGATGTTTCAGTTTATGCCGTGGGCGGCGTCGTTCGTGACCTTTTTCTTAATCGTTCCTCTAAAGATATTGATATCCTTGTCATTGGCAGCGGAATTAAACTGGCAACAGCTACCGCCGCCGAAATAGCCCCTTCACTCCATGTAAATGTATATAAGAATTTCGGAACTGCGCAATTCTCTTTTGAAGACGCTAATATCGAATTCGTTGGCGCCCGTAAGGAATCATACCGCTCCGACTCCCGTAAGCCTATCATCGAAGATGGAACTCTCTCCGATGACCAAAATCGCAGAGACTTTACCATAAATGCCATGGCCATCGCCCTCAATGGCCCCGATAAAGGAAAATTAATCGACCCGTTTAACGGAATTCAAGACATCCAAGATAAAATTATCAGAACTCCCTTGGATCCCGATATAACTTTCTCCGACGACCCACTCCGTATGATGCGTGCCATCCGGTTTGCCACACAACTGAACTTCGACATTTTCCCCGAAACTTTCAACTCTATTAAAAATAACGCCGCCCGATTGGAAATTATCTCGCGGGAAAGAATCGTGGAAGAGTTTAACAAAATTTTACTCGCTCCCCAACCTTCCAAAGGGATTATGCTCCTCGACGAATCCGGACTTTTGGAACAATTTCTACCACAATTGCTCGCACTCAAAGGAGTTGATTACGTAGACGGGAAAGGACATAAAGATAATTTCTTTCATACGCTCGAAGTGGTCGACAAAATTGCAATGGTGAATTCCAATTTGTGGCTCTTGTGGGCAGCGTTGCTCCACGATATTGCAAAACCTGTCACCAAAAAATATGATGCACGTATAGGTTGGTCTTTTCATGGACATGAAGCCGTGGGATCTCGGATGGTAGGACAAATTTTTCGTTATTTGCGAATGCCGACCAATGAAAAAATGAAGTATGTCCAAAAGATGGTCGCCCTTCACCTCCGCCCCATCGCCCTCGTGGAAGATGAGATTACCGACTCCGCGGTGCGCAGACTCCTCTTCGAAGCCGGAGAAGATATCGAAGATCTGATGATGTTGTGTGAGGCCGATGTAACCTCTAAAAATCCCGCCAAAGTAAAGCGTTTTCTCAGTAATTTCGCCAAAGTACGCATCAAACTTAAAGAAATTGAAGAAAAAGATCGCCTCCGCAATTGGCAACCCCCTATCGACGGAAAAATGATTATGGATACATTCAATCTTTCCCCTTCCGAAAAGGTTGGCGTTATCAAAACCGCCATCCGTGAAGCTATTTTAGATGGCATTATCCCTAACGACTTTGATGCTGCTTACCAGTTTATGCTTGATGAAGGCAAAAAAATGGGACTCTCGCCTATAAGCAATTCCGGGAATTAGATTCTTTTTTATGATATTAATTGGGGAAAAACATTTTGCTTTCTAAAATAATAATGAGATATTAGAGAACATAAAGATAACATAATTTGACCACAATGCATACGCCTGAGCCTATTGTCCATATTTTCTCCGCAGACACGGATACAATTCTACCCCTTCCTTTTGTCAATGGGGGAATTAAAGCAGGATTTCCTTCGCCAGCTCAAGACTATCAAACAGATTCTATCGACCTCAATAAAGAACTTGTTCCCCATAAAGAGACTACCTTTTATGCCCGTGTTTCTGGTGATTCAATGAAAGATGCCGGTATTTGTGATGGCGACCTGCTCGTTATTGACAAGTCTTTGGAACCCTCTGATGGTTGTTATATTGTTGCCTATTTGGATAACGAATTTACAATTAAAGAATATAAGTTAGATAAGGAAAATAATTGTGCTTGGTTGGTTCCACATAATCCCGACTACAAACCTATCAAGGTAACGGAAGATGACGATTTTCGCATCTGGGGTGTTATCACCTATACAATCAAGCATTTGAAGTAGATATGGAACTATTTGGTCTAGCCGATTGTAACAACTTCTACTGTTCTTGTGAACGAGTTTTCCACCCAAACCTGTGGAATAAACCCGTTGTCGTTCTCTCAAACAATGATGGATGTGTTGTTTCTCTCTCTAACGAAGCCAAAGCTCTTGGAATAAAAAGAGGCGCTGTTTTTTTCCAAATTAAAAATCTAATTGAATTACATAAGGTTGCAGTGTTCTCCTCAAACTACAATCTTTACGGGGATATGTCCAAGAGAGTGATGTCTTTAATGTCTAATTACACTTCTCATCTTGATGTGTATTCAATAGATGAAGCATTCCTCGACTTCTCAGAAATGGGAAAAAATTTTGACCTACACTCCTATGGGGTGTCTATGGTCAAGAAGATAAAGAAAGGAACAGGTATTCCCATTTCCCTTGGTATTGCACCGACAAAGACTTTGGCGAAGATGGCATCTAAGTTTGCTAGGAAATATGAAAGATATAGCGGGTGTTGTATCATTGATAACGACAAGAAACGAGAGAAAGCACTGAAACTATTTGATATTGAAGATGTGTGGGGTATAGGAAGACAATTTAATAAAAAACTGAAAGCTTTTGGTATTGAGACAGCTTACGATTTCACTCAACAAAGTGAAAGTTGGGTAAAAGGTCAGTTGAAAACAGTTGGTTGGAGAACTTGGAAAGAACTTCGAGGTGAAAGTTGTATCTCCATAGAAGAACTACCTCATAAACAATCTATATGCACCAGTCGTTCTTTTCCTGACAAAGGTTATCAGGATATCGAATCTCTGATTGCAAACTTTACCGCTACTTGTGTAAGAAAGTTAAGAGAACAAAAAACCTGTGCAGAGTCAATTACTATCTTTGCTGGTACTTCTCGTTTTAATCATTCCACACCAAGTGATAGGATTTTCCAAACTTATCACTTCCCAATGGGCACTAGTGACCTTCAAGAAATTGTCGGTGCAGCAGTATCGTTGGTGAGACAATACAAAAAAAAAGGTGAGTTTTGGTACAAAAATGCTGGTGTTATTCTTTGGAGAATAGTTAGGGAAAATGAAGTCCAAGGAAACCTATTCGATGAGCGGAATAGAGAGAAACAAGAATTATTGATGAAGGCTCTTGACGAGATAAACAAGAAGAATGGATACGACTTTGTGAGATTAGCAGTACAGGAGAAATTTGAGACGATGCAGAAATACAAATCAAAACAATACACGACCAATTTGAAGGAAATAATCGTGGTGAAGGTGTAAAAACTCAAAACAATATAATGCCAAGATCTTTTGGCCTTCAATCTAAATTTTTATGATGATATTTTTTTGGGCGTGCCGGCTTCGCCGTCGGTCTCCGGCTACAAGTCCGCGTCCGCAAGCCGTGTTGCCGCAAAGCCACAAAAAGAGCTTCCTCCGGTCGCTTTTTTGTGGC
>CAZWCI010000067.1:0-8554 GCA_964632815.1 uncultured Lentimicrobiaceae bacterium
TACCGGCTGCGGACTTGGAACCGGACGCCGACGGCGTAGCCGGCACGCCCAAATATTAAATAAATAAAATTACCTTGAAATAATTAATTTCCGTTGCGAGAATAGGTCGAACGAATTCACTTCCACAATATAAACACCATTACTTAAATCTTTGATATTTATACATTTGTGGTTTGCATCGAGACTTTCTGACTTGACTAACTCGCCGTTAATAGTGTAAATCTGTAATGTAACATCCTTATAATCTTTAAGTTCAGTGTCTATAGAAACCATATCAGAAGCCGGATTAGGATATAAAATTAAGTCTGTATCATCTACAAACGGCTCATTTATATCGGCTACAAATCCGGAAAAACTCAAATTATCGACATACAAAACCGATTCCGAATGTTCGACATAGATTCCGGTCAGGCAAAAGATTGTGGCAGAATCCGGTACTTCTTCTGTCTCAAATACCATAGGAACTTCTAACGGCGTCCACTCTGAAGCGGTTTCCGTTGTTCCGAAGTAACATCGGGCAATAACTTCGCCTTCCTTATAAAAATAGACATTTACCAGCATTGTATCGCCGCCGGAAGGAAAATACTTGTAGTACAAAAATAGTGAAGTCGGTCGGTAATCAATAGGGAAAGCGGGTTGGGGTATCCAATTTATCATCGGATCTGAACCGTCGTTGCTAATGGCTACACCTCTGACACCATTGTCAACATCGGCTTGAATTCTTAGGGAATATTGGCCTGTTCCGGCCGGATAACTTTCGGGATTTTGCGAAATAGAATAAGAATGAGTCTCTGAGGAGTAGGGTAGTGAACCATTCCACATATCGGGTTTTTGATAGGTATTGCCCCCATCGTAATAGTTTTCCCATGTTTCGAATCCGCTATTTGGAATTTGGGCCTGCGTTTCAATTGTGATGGCAATTAAAACCGAAACAACAAGTAATATTTTTTTCATGGCATAATTGTCCGTGATTATCGTGCTGACTCGGCACTTTTAATAATAATAATCTGAATTAATTTAAATAGCCGAAAATTTGTTGTTGATTAGCCACAAAGTTATAGAATTCTCCCTAAGTTATTTAATTTTTCTTTATTTTTATTTACTTGTTAATGAAAGGGTTATTATGATTTTTTTTTAAAAATTTCTGTATTTTTTTATTTTGATATCAAAATAATGAAATTTTTTCCTTGTAATTCGTAACCGACATTAAAAAGAGGGTATTTGGTTTATAATAAATATTTAAGAGATGTCAGAATCAAAATACAGGGAGCTGGAAAAATGTTATTCATTTATGGAAACTATTTTTCTATTGGATCAAAGTAATTGTTTTTGTGAATGTCGGTGTTGAAGTCGCGTTTTCATAATATTCAACAGTGATGGTGATTTCTTCAATGAATTGTTGATTTGCGCCGAACAAATCAATACCTGAAAATCTATGTGCATTAAGAAGATTTTCTCTTTGAGTAGAAATGATAAATTCTTCATTTGAGAAAAGGTCGATATTCCATCCCCCTGTTTGTATCATTTCGATCACATGATGACTTGATAAATCAAAAGAGATTCCTGTTGGAGGCAATATTCTTATTTTTAAGGTTTTATTAAATGGGGTAATTGCTGCAATTACATATTCATCATGACAATCCACTTCATTAATACTTTTATCTAAAACATTGACTTTATCAGGACCTTCCTGAAAATAGGGGTCTACAATATGAGCTGTTGGGGGATAATAAAAATCGGAATATATTGCCGGTGCATATTTTTCCACGTACTTATTCAAGTATGTTTGGAAATCAGGCAAAGAAGTTTGAATGCTAAGTTCTTGATATCTATTACGTAGATTATTTTTTATAAGAGTAGGATTTAAGAATCTGACATTATCCCATATTTGGGTAAGTAATTCTGTATCGGTAATAGTTCCGCTATTTCTAAAATTCGTTCTCAATTTAGAGAGTAATTCTCCAAGATATGAAGCATCTTGCAGTCCGCTTGTTCTTTTAAGCATCATGACGGAGAAAGCGAGGAGCAGTGCATCCCCATTTCCGGTTCCGGTAATGTCTAATTGGTCAAAGGAGCTTATATTTGAGCCGTTGATATCAAAAAAAAGTGAAATAATCTCATTTTTTGCTTGCAGGTATGCATTTTCGAACGTAGCACCACCTTTGCAAAGGAGTTCTACACGATCTTTAAGAACATGTGTGAGTACGTTTACATTGACAGCTGACCTACCTGAAATGTCGCTTAGAGCTTGTAAAGTGAGTGTCCCATTTTGAACTAATCCGAGATGTTCATCAAAATAGTAGCCGGAAACAGTCACCAACGCAATATTGGATGCAAGTCCTACACTATTAAGTGCAAAAGAGCCATCATCCGCACCAATGCTTGACGAAAAAGATTTGCCGGTCTGTTCCATATCATCATTTAATTCATTAATGGTTACATTCGCTCCTGTTACGAATGGCCCTTTTTGAGCTTTACCGGTAATTGAATAGGTTTGTATATCATCCTTTTTACAACTTGTTGCTACAAATAAGAGAATACTGAATGGGATGAATAAGAATTTCAGAATTTGATTTTGAAGGTTCATGTTAAATGATTTTAATTTAAAATTATTTAACAAAACTGATTAAAATACCAAAAAATAGATAATATTGAGAATAAAATCTTAAAAAGTGATGAAATGCAGTTTCATTAATAGTTGCAAATATATTTTTTTTCTTGATATAATGCTATTTTTTTTTATTTTTTTATATTTTTTTTTGCAGTTGACTTATAATGAGAAAAATAAAAAAGCAATAGAATAACTTCTACTTTTCGGATTTTCAATTTATTAAGAAAAAATATAATGTTGATGGGCAATGTTATATTTTTCGCTTTAGAGGCCTGTGCTCCGAGAACTTCAGCTCTTTTTCAATGGCTAATCTTTGGTTTTCGGTCTCTTGACTCAGAAAGGCAGCGACTACCATTTCCTTTAAGTACACAAGGGCACTTTCGCCCGGGTGGCAAAGGTCTTGGGCATAAAAGCGATAATCTCTTAAATCGTCATTCACAATTTCATAAGCCGGGAAATAGTAAATATGCTCTTGCGAATTGAGAATTTTGTCGGCTGCTACATGTAAAATTGATTTGCTCAATTGATTTTCATGAAATCCATCCGAAAGGTGTCTTACCGGACTGATGGTTAGAATTATTTTAAGAGACGGGTTTATTTGTTTTAATTCTTTTAATAAAGGAAGATACATCTCAATAATCTCTTCTATGTCAAGACGTTCCTTTGCAAATTCGGAAGCCGGAATTTTATGGCAATTGGCGACGAGAAGGTTTGTCTGTTTGTGCCTATACACGTAAGAAGTTCCGAAGGTAAGGAACAAAAAATCGGTTTTTCGTAAAAAATTGCCGGTATCCTTGAGTTGTTGATGAATGGCTTCCACGAAGCAATTTTTATCGGGATGCGAAAATTGTCCGTGGTGTGCAAAGCTCATCCATTCTCCGTTTGCGTGGCAAAGATATTGCTCCGTAAATAATTCCGGGTGGAGCGACAGGTTGAGTGCAGTGGCGATGGAGTGGGGATTAAACAACGTTCCAAAAGGATTGCACAAAGCATCAAATTGATATCGATGAAAAAAATCTCCGATATGGTCTGAAAAACAAGAACCCAAAAAGATGATTTTATCGGAATAGCCAATATGAAAGGGGTACTTGGGCGTCGGCAGTTCAGTGCGAAATTTCATATTTACAGCGGATTATCGGATTTGTTATCGGATTTAGGGGCAGGTCCCACGACAACGACAATTTCACCTTTTACTATTCCGGTAGCGAAGTGTTCAATAGCTTCTGCCAGCGTGCCCCGAAAATTCTCTTCGTACATTTTGGTCAATTCGCGTGCCACCGACACCGGCCGTTCCGGTCCGAAAAAGGGCAACATCATGGTTAATGTTTTGACGAGGCGATGCGGCGATTCGTAGAAGATGACCGTTTCATCCGTCAGGGCAAGCCGTTTTAACAGGGTTTCTTTTCCCTTTTTGTGCGGCAGAAATCCGTGAAAATAGAAACTGTGGGCAGGTAAACCGGAATTGATGAGTGCCGGAACGAAAGCGGTGGCTCCCGGCAAGCACTCTACAGCTATTCCTTGATTCAGACATTCGCGAATGAGTAGAAATCCGGGGTCTGAAATCCCGGGAGTCCCTGCATCAGTAGTCAGGGCAACGGCATTGACGGCTTTGATCTGCTTTACCAAGTGCTCCAGCTGTTGATGTTCATTATGAATGTGGTAAGAATAACATTTTTTATCCTTAATATCATAATGATTTAATAAATTTTTCGTGGTACGCGTATCCTCGCAGAGGATAAAATCAACTTCTTTTAAAAGTCGAATCGCCCGCAAGGTGATGTCTTCTAAATTGCCTATAGGAGTAGGAATGAGAAATAATTTCATGGCTGTATTGCGCAATAGGTTTAAGATGCAAAGATAACAATATTTTCAATCATGAATAAATCGGAATATCTATGCTGAACGGGCTGATATAAAAAATACTAAAAATAAATAGGATTATTAATTATATTTGTATTTTTGCAGATTAAATTAATAAACATACATCACAATGACAAAACATTTCAAACTCATCAACAATGTATTGGGATGGCTGATCGGGATATTTGCTTCAGCCATTTATATCATGACCGCCGAGCCGACCGCTTCGTGGTGGGATTGTGGGGAGTATATTGCAACTGCATACAAGTTATTGGTAGGACACCCCCCCGGAGCCCCGACGTTTCAATTGCTAGGACGAATTTTTAGTATGTTTGCCGGTGGTGATGTGACCAAAGTGGCTTTCTGCATCAATGCAATGTCTGCCATCTGTAGTGGTTTGACCATCATGTTTTTGTACTGGACGATTGTGATGCTGGGACGCAAGTTGGTGGCTAAAATGGGCGAAATGACTCCCGGACGTATGATTGCCGTGATTGGCTCTGCTCTAGTGGGCGCTTTAACCTATACGTTTACTGATACTTTCTGGTTCTCTGCAGTGGAAGGTGAAGTATATGCCATGTCCTCTTTCTTTACGGCACTTGTTTTCTGGTGTATTTTGAAATGGGAAGCAGAATATGATAATCAAAAAGCCAATGTCAATCCACATCGCTGGTTGGTGCTTATTGCCTATTTGGTTGGGTTGTCAATTGGGGTGCACCTCTTGAATTTGCTTACGTTACCCGCCGTGGTATTGGTGGTTTATTTCAAGTTGTCCAAGAATGCTACTGTAATGGGTGTAGTACAAACGATTGGAATTATCTCCTTCTTTGCCGCATTTTTCTTTTCTACGGCAACAATGTTTCTTATTTGGGTATTCATTACGGCTCCGGCTCTGTATCAATCATTTAAAAAAGGAACGATTCGTTCAAAGGCCGAATGGGGCATTTTGTGGTCATTAATGGGTTCTTTCGTGCTTTTAGGAGCAATTTTATATCTTATTATCCCCGGAATTGTGAGCATGGCCGGGAAATTTGAAATTTTCTTTATCAACTCCATCGGATTACCCTTTAACTCAGGAACAATCATTTTCTTCCTCCTCTTGTTAGGCTTGATTGCGTATGGATTGTACTACGGTTATACCAAAGGACGCAAAACGTTGCTGGCCGGGGTGTATTCTTTTGTTTTCCTCTTAATCGGCTATTCTACCTTTTTTGTGTTGGTTATCCGTTCCAATGCCGATCCAACAATTGATGAAAATAATCCCGAAGATGCTGTGGCATTACTCTCATACCTCAATCGGGAACAATATGGGTCCAATCCTTTGATACACGGACAAACTTATGCCTACAACCCGCAAAATATATCCTATTCTGACGGTGATCCTTTTTATGTTCGCGATGAGAAAACTAAAAAATACAGAATTTCTGACAAAAGAGAAGGTCGTGTTCCCAATTATGCCTCCGAAGATTGTATGCTCTTCCCGAGAATGTGGGATAAAGGGCATCAACGGGAATATGTTAATTGGCTGAAAACCGAGTATAATTCTGATTCCCGCACGGATAAGGAAGCCCGCAAGCATCTTGAAAAAGGAAGAAAACCGACGTGGCAACAGAATGTTAAATTCCTGCAAACCTATCAATTCGGGCACATGTACTTCCGCTATTTTATGTGGAACTTCGCCGGCCGTCAAAATGATATTCAAGGTAGAGGCGGAAAATTAGACGGGAATTTTATTACCGGAATTAATTTTATTGATGAAATTATGGTGGGAAGTCATAGAGACCTTCCTAAAGCTATTGAACGCCCGGGCACCAATAAGTATTATCTTTTCCCGCTGTTGTTAGGTCTTTTAGGGTTAGTTTTCTATTCGTTTAAAGACGGAAAGAATTCATTTATTGTGCTGATGCTCTTTTTGATGACTGGTCTGGCGATTGCGTTTTATCTCAATATGTATGCATTTCAGCCTCGAGAGAGGGACTACGCCTTTGCGGCCTCCTTCTACGCCTTTAGTATCTGGGTCGGCTTTGGGGTTTTTGCACTCTACTCTTTTATCGATAAATTGAAAAATGAGAAAATTAAAGTTGCCGGCGCTGTGGTCTTCACGCTGCTTGCTATTGGTTTGGTGCCGACTGTGTTGGCCAATGAGAATTGGGACGATCACGACCGTTCCAACCGATATACGGCACTTGCCATTGCCAAGAATTATTTGGATTCATGTGCCCCCAACGCCATACTCTTTACCCTCGGTGATAATGATACATTCCCGCTTTGGTATGCCCAGGAGGTCGAAGGCTACCGTACCGATGTGCGGGTCTGCAACCTGAGTCTCTTGAGTACCGGCTGGTATGTGGACCAAATGAAACGAAAAGCCTATAACTCGGAACCACTCCCCATCTCTATGACGTGGGAACAATATAAGGACGGTACGCGCGACCTTGTAGTGTTTGAAGGTGCCGGACAACAATATGTGAATATTAAAGAGATTATGGATTATATCAAATCTCCCGAATTTGACAATAAAAATCAAATCCTCTACCTCTCCCGCGATAAAGGCTATCGTACCGATGGAAAGGCAATCCCTGCAAGTTTCTCACTCCCTGTTGATAAAACAAAAGTGCTTGCCAATGGAACCGTTGCCCTTAAGGATTCTGCTCTCGTGGTGGATCAATTGAGATGGGAACTGAAGTCCGGTGAAATTAATCAGATTTTGAAGGCCTATTTGGTGATGATGGATATTTTGGCCAACAATAATTGGGAACGTCCTATTTATTATGCCTCCACCACCGGCCCAGACGCTTATTTTGGATTGGAAGAATATTTCCAGTTGGAAGGGCTCGCATACAGATTGGTGCCTATTAAGTCTCAGAATCGCGGTGGATACGATATCGGAAGAGTGGACTCAAAAATTCTGTATGACAAACTGATTAATCTTTTCGAAGATCACACAAGACTTGATCGTGTTAAAAATCCCGATGCTCCGAAAAAAGAAGCGTATCCTTATGCTTGGGGCGGACTGAACGACCCGAGGGTGTATAATTGTGAAGATAATATCCGACTGATACCGCTTATTAGAAGTACTTACCAAAGACTTGCCGAAACGTTAATCGCTGAAAATCAGATCGAACGCGCTGAGTATGTTCTGGATAGAGGAAATGTAGTTCTTTCAAGCAAAACGCTTCCGTATGTTACAACCTATAAATCCGATTATGCTCTTTGGTGCCTCAACTATATGCAAAGCTATTTTAAACTCAACACCCCAACAGGCGCGCAAAAAGGAATGGCTATGGGGAACGAAATTGTGAATTCTCTTGTTCAAAATTTCAATTGGTATGAAAGTCAAACCGACAGAACCATTAAAATTCAGACCGATAATATTATTTCCGACTTCTATACAATCGGCCAAATGCTAAACCAATTGAATGGAGCGCAAATTGCACAATTTCAGAAACCGTTGAAGCAAATCCGTATGGATAAAACTGCTAATGTGGCCATAGAAACACTTAATGACCGCTTGAATGCTCAAATAATCAATATGGAAACCCAACAGCAATCAGTGGTACGCTCCTTCCAGGAATTGAAAAATCTACTTGATTTTGCTCAAATTTCAGGAAATGATGCCGTAGCCAAGAAAACAATTGCGATTATTGAACATCATCTCAAAACGATTGATGGAATGAGTCCTCAATTGGGAGCTGCTTTCCGTGATTTTGTGTTTAAGAACTAAAAGAATTGTAGTTTGTTAAAATATAAACGGTTTTTGAATGCTTCCTTCAAAAACCGTTTTTTTATAAGACAATCAAAAGAATTGTTATCTACTAAAGTCCCCTTTACAGCCACAAAAGTCTATATATTGAATTATATTGTTGTCCGGTAAAAAATAAAAACGGGGAAAAAGAAATCAAAAGGACTTGATAATCAAGTAGTCGATTTTATTTATTTGGGCGTGCCGGCCATTGGCCGTCGGTGCCCGGCTACAAGTCCGCAGCCGGTAGTCGTGTGGTCGCAATGCTGCAAAAAGAGCTTCCTCTGGTCGCTTTTTTGCAGCAGCGTCCACATCGCCTCCCGTCTTTACGGGCTTTCCGC
>CAZWCI010000068.1:0-8551 GCA_964632815.1 uncultured Lentimicrobiaceae bacterium
CGTAGGCGGAAAGCCCGCAAAGACGGAAGCCGATGTGCCGCTGCTGCAAAAGAGCGACCGGAGGAAGCTCCTTTTGCAGCTTTGCGGCATCACGGCTTCCGGCTGCGGACTTGGAGCCGTAGGCCGACGGCAAAGCCGACACGCCCAACAAAAACAAAAAATCTTTATTTATTTAATAATACGTTGTTTTTTTTGAAAACAAGAAATATCATAATCAACCCGATGAGGCCAATACCACTGATGAGCAAATAACCGCCTTTGAGTCCGTAAAATGCATAACCCAATCCAATAATCAACGGACCTAATGTTTGTCCTAGTCTCAGATTCATTCCATTTAATGACATAAATGCGCCCCTGAGATGAGCAGGCGCTTTGTTCGCAAGCAAGGTATGTAAACTGGGCATGTTTAGAGCCTGCGCCGTTCCAAAAAGTAAAATCGGCACAATGAACAAAAAAAGCCGATTTAAATACGGGAATGCTATATTTACTATTATATACAGAATAAATGCAATTTTAAGGAGTGTAATGCTCCCGAACCGTTGTGTCAATTTGCCAATCTGTGTGGCTATCACGATGGAGGCAAGTGAGCCCAAAGAGGCCATAATTCCTATTTGCGGTGCGGAAAGTGCAAATTTCTCATGCAGCAAAAAGGGCAAATAGGTGATAAATGCCCCATACATGATGATAAAAGTGAAAATTCCAAGGATGAAAATGGTGAAAATCTCTTTATGAAAAAGAGTCTGTCCCATAGTCCTGAAATATTGTTTCATGGAAGTTGGCTTTTGAATTTCGGGTTCTTCAATTCCGAAGTATAAAAAGAAGGCCGCCGGAATTGCCAATAGCGGTAACAAAAACGGGAAGTTCCAGCCAAAACCGGCCATTAATCCTCCAATGAGTGGATACGAAGCCGAGGCCATGCTCAACACGCTGGCATTATACCCCATGGCGGTAGGACGCTCTTTTCCATGATAGAAATCTCCGATGAGCGTTGTGTTTAATGAAGGTAAAGAAGCGGCTCCGATGCCCTGAACAAACCGCAACAGCAACATCAATTTAAAGTTGGAGACAAAATACAACGAAAATCCCCCCGCCGCAAATAGCAATAGCGAAGGAAATAACACTTTTTTCCTCCCAAATCGATCGGCAATAATACCGGTAATAGGGGTGAGAAAAACTCCGGGCAACGTAAAAGCACTAATCATCCAGCCAATTTGAGATTGGGAAAGTTTTAGCTCATCTGCCATCTTGGGTAATGCCGGCGTAATACTGGCAACCCCCATGACGGCAATGACCGTGATAGAAAAAATTACATAGAGTCGTCTCTGCTTTAATAATGGTGTCATCAAAATCAGTTGTTATTCTTTTTCTTCTTCGGTAGTCTCATTTTCTAATCCTTCCCACCAATGTTTAAAATGCTGTGTACTATCTTTTAAAAATACCAAATCTCCAATCATCGGACGAATAATCCTTAAAGTTTCCGAAGGCTTCAATTGTTCAATATCTTTTATCGGGGTGTCCCAAGAATGAAAGGACAATGCAAACTTTGAGTTGTGAACAGGCAATAAAGTCTTTCCTTGCAAGTCGATGGCTGCTTGAACGGTTTG
Organism: uncultured Lentimicrobiaceae bacterium; assembly: GCA_964632815.1. Classification (GTDB taxonomy): domain Bacteria; phylum Bacteroidota; class Bacteroidia; order Bacteroidales; family WCHB1-69; genus DUOL01. The sequence goes on from CAZWCI010000068.1 coordinate 1,605, forward strand.
CTCCGGCATCATGTGGATGTCTTTCCAAGCTTGATTGTATTGTCCGTTTTCTAAAATTACCAAATCAAAAGGTCCGAACTGACTGCCCCATTTTTTAAAATCTTCATGATAACCGCCGTCCCCTCCAAGGAAAAATTTAAAATCGGGCGTTTGCAATACAAATGCCAGAAACAGCGTAGGATTTCGCTTAAGAAATCGTCCGGAAAAATGTTTTGTTGGCAACGTGTGCAAAGTAAAATTTTCTCCTAAAGAGATGGTTTGGTGCCAATCCAACTCAATGATATTTTCTGATGGATAGCCCCAGCGCAGGAAATGCTCGCCCACACCCAATCCGCAAATTGTTTTCCGTACTTTCTTTTTCAATTTTTTTATGGTTCTATAATCAAGATGATCGTAATGGTCGTGCGTGATCAACAGATAGTCGATAACGGGAAAATCTTCGGCAGAGTAGGGCGTCGTATTTTCAAATGCCTTATTGACAAAGGAAATGGGAGCAGCATAGGAAGAAAATACCGGATCAATCAAAAATCGTTTTCCATTAACTTGAAGATAATAAGAAGAATGTCCCAGCCATATAAGCACATCTTGGTCAAGCGGAATGGCTTTCAAGTCGTGTTTTACGGAAGGAATAGTAACTGTTGGTGCCACTTGTCTCTTTTCAAAAAAGAGCCGTTTTCCCATGGTGAAAAACGAATGTCCTTCACCAATAGGCCGAATAAAGTATGGCGGTTTAAAAGCCTCATCAACAAAATGCGGAGATTCTAATACCTGTTGCGGTCGTGTTCCATAGGGGAGTTTTCCGAAGGCGGGACGCATAATAAAAATAGTTATGCCCACTATCAGAATGAGTGCAAGAAAAATCAAAATCATAAGAAGTCTTTTTATCCATTTCATAGTATCAAAAGAACAACGTTTGGGATCCGATATTGTTTTCGGAAAGGAAAATTATTTACGCTCGATTGCGTCCAAAAATTCTTCGATAGAGCCGTTGTGTTCTTCGGGATTATCGTGCATTGTTACGTGAGCAGCGCCATGAATTAAAGCAAATTTTGCGTTGGGAACTAAACTTTGATAATATTGAACGGTTGTAGGAAGTGCTTCATCAAACTCTCCGGTTAAAAAAAGTGTTGGAACTGCCACTTCATGGAGCCTTGAGGTACAATCAAAGTTTTTCAATTCTCCGGTTGCGGTAAATTCACTGGGCCCCCACATATAAGCATAAGCTGGTCCCACTGCCGAAAAAGAGGTTTCCAAATCTTTACTCCATGGCATTTTTCTTACAACATATCTTTGATAATAATAATTTACGGCATTCAAATATTCGGGATGGTCATAAGTTTGTCGTTGTTCATTGATGTGAATCGCCTGTTGTAAAGAGTCCGGGAGTGTAGCAATCAGCGTTTCGGCATCGCGCAGCCAAAACTTCGTACTCAACACGGGACTGCTAAATATTAGAGCTTTAATTCCTTCCGGGTGTTTTAAATAAAAAGAGATGGCCAAAGCACTTCCCCAAGATTGGCCGTAGAGGTAAAATTCCTTTAATCCCAGCTTTTGTATTACTTGATGAAGTTCTTCAACGTAAAAATCAACAGTCATCAGAGCGGTATTTTCAATCGTATCTGAACGTCCGGAGCCGAGTTGGTCATAATAAATAACTTTTCGATCTTTTCCCAAGGCATCCATTGGTCGGAGATAATCGCTTGAAACGCCGGGGCCGCCATGCAATACCAAGAGTGGGGTTTGGGTGCCATTGCCCACAATTCGATACCAAACCTTTCCTTGTGAAGTTTCTAAATACCCCGTTCCTTCTTCCAACTTCGAAACGGAACGGCAGCCATTCATGGCTAATAGCATAATTCCCATAATTATTAATGTATAATGATTAATTTTCATCTATAAAAACCTGATTAATTGTAATAATATTTTAACTTGAGAAGCAAAATTACTTTTTTTTTTGAAATGAAAAAGAAGTCTCGTTTTTTATTCAAAAATAACTATTTTTGTTTTCTGATAAACATTCCCCTATTATTGGTTGTTTTATTGAGGTAAAACTTTAGAAATCTATTAAATATAAAATATTATGAAAAAGCTATTTATTGTATGTACTATTGTACTTGTATTATTCAGTAACGGATTTGCACAATTCCAACAAGAACCCTTGCCTTACGCTTATAATGCGTTAGAACCATATATTGATGCTACAACCATGGAAATTCATTACTCCAAACACCATGCCGGCTATGTGAAAAATTTGAACAATGCTTTCATGGCGGTGGATCTTAAAGTGAGTCCGAACTTGAATGAAATCTTTGAAAATATTTCCCGATATAATTCGATTATTCGTAATAATGCGGGTGGACATTACAACCACACTTTTTTCTGGAGCATTTTAACTCCGAAAATTGATGGAATTCCCGCACTGCACTTGAAAAGTGATATAGAAAGAACTTTTGGAAGTATGGACCAATTTAAAAAGTTGTTTTTTGCTGAAGGCGTTTCGCTCTTTGGTTCAGGTTGGGTATGGCTTGTTGTAACCTCCGAGAATAAACTCGTTATTACAACAACTCCTAATCAGGATAATCCACTTATGGCAGACGCCAAAATTAAAGGAACTCCCATTCTTGGAATTGATGTTTGGGAACATGCTTACTATTTGAAATATCAAAATCGGAGAGCCGAATATATGGAATCAGTTTGGAAGATTATCAATTGGGAGCAAGTGAGTAAGCTCTATATGGAAGCAATTATGAAGTAATTTGGGAATGTTTTTTTCTGATTTTTTTCAGGAAGTCAGGGCTTTTTTTCTTAGCAAAACTGACATAAACAAGCCAAATAAAAAGTAAGGTAAAAATAGAGAGGCCAAGGTAGGCGATATAATCTCCGTATTTCACATAAAAAGTGATCTTATCATTGGGATATACAGTGGCTCTGATTGCGGTTCGTTCTTCGTATCGTGTTTTGGACACAACTTCACCTTTCTCATTAATAATTCCCGAAAAACCTGTGTTGGCAGCTCTGAGAATGGTGCGTCTGGTCTCAATAGCTCTAAGCTTTGCGTACAGAAAGTGTTGTTTATGTCCCGGCGTATTGCCCCACCAAGCGTCATTCGTAATTACAGCCATAAGTGAAGCTCCATCGGCCACAAAATGACTGAATATTTCCCCATATATTGATTCATAACAAATTGGAACTCCAATTTTGCATGAGCCGTTCAATATAGATGTAGGAAATGCTTTTTGAATAGAATCAACCCCTAAGGAGCCGCTGGGGCCACCGAGGTCAATGACTAAATTTTCAAGAAACCCGAAAATTTTTGGAAAAGGCATTTTCTCTACACCGGGAACCAATCTGCTTTTATGGTAAATACCGGTAACCCCTTTCCGATTATAACAAATGGAAGAGTTGAACAGATCCTCAAATTTTCCGTTTGGCAATTGACGAGCCGTGGGGGTTGCCTTATCGTCATAAATACTCCTTGTGGATAAACCGGCAATGATATTCAAATTCGGGTGGCGTGCCAGTAAACTGTCCATCAAGACAAACCCGCAATAGGGATTGTATAAATTCAGTTCTGTTTTATATGCTCGCCGGATTAATTTATCAGAATTAATTGTATGGGGAATAGAAGATTCGGAAGATACGATTAATTGGGTTTCGGGTGTAAGGTACGGATAAGCGACTTCCATAATTCGCTCCGTATGTTGCACATTCGCCATTGTGTATTGCTCCTCCCATGGATCGGTATTTTGCTGTACGATAATGACTTCAATGGGGTTTTCCTCTTTAGGTTCATATTGATAAAAAATAATCATAGAAACTACAATCGGTACTATAAACCACAGAGTGGCGCTAATCATGGAAATACGTTTTTTTCTTTTTGACTCTTTTAAAGATTTTATCCAATAGTAGAATAAGAAATTTGCTCCTAAGATCCATAATGTTCCCCCAAAAACGCCCGTAAATTCATACCATTGCACATATTGTGTCAGCGAAGCAAATGCATTGCCCAAATGAAGCCATGGCCATGAAAGATCCCATTGAAGGTGTAAATACTCGAATGAAATCCACAAGGAAATAAAAAAGAGTGCAAAGGGAAAAAATCCTTTAATATGTCTCCGAAACCATTGCCCCATTCCAAAAATAGTTGCCATTAAAAGGGCATTGAGTAGAAAAGCAGCGACGGAACCTTCAGGTGTGCTATTCCATATCCACCACGTTGTCAGTACGTTCCATAATAAAAGACCGGGATAGGAGAAAAGGAGTGCTTTTAAAAAAGGAAAACGAAGTTTATCTTCTTCGATGGCATCACTGATAAAAAGGAATGGAATAAAAGCAAAGAAAGTGACAAACGGGATTCCCGAAGGTGGCCACGCAGCGAACAGTAATAGTCCGGAGAGCAGACTAAAAAGGAGTAATTTTAAAGATTTCATTATTTAGGATTTTCACACAATTCGGTCAAGATACCAAGGGTAGATTTAGGGTGAAGAAATGCAATATGAAGTCCTTCAGCACCTTTTCTGGGTTTAGAATCAATAAGCGTAATCCCGTTGGCTTCGGCGGCGGCGAGCGCATTAGTAACACTATCTACACAAAAAGCAATATGGTGAATTCCTTCTCCCTTTTTTTCAATAAACTTGGCAATAGGACTGTCATCGGAGGTCGCTTCTAAAAGTTCAATTTTGGTTTGTCCTACTTTGAAAAAAGCAGTTTTTACTTTTTGATCCAAAACTTCTTCCACGGAATAACAAGAAAGGCCTAATACTTTTTCATAATAAGGAATTGCAGATTGTAAATCTTTAACGGCGATGCCAATGTGTTCAATGTGTGAAATATTCATAATAATACTTTTTAAAATAATGAGACAAAAATACAAAAAAAGGATATGTAAAAAAGCCCGAATAAATAATTATCCGGGCTTTTTTTTATACTAAATACAGCTAATTATCTGCGTTTTTTAGTAGGAGTAGTTTTTTCTTGAGTAGCTGGTTGAGGTTCAGTTTTTGGTTCTTCCTTTACTTCTGCAGCAGGTGCAGTTGTAGTAGGTTTTTGAACGGTTGTAGTTGGTGTAGTAGCAGGTTCGGTTACTTCTGCAACAGGAGCTTCTTCCGGAGCAACAACTGTATCTTCTACGGCTACTGTTGAATCAGTAGTAGTTTCGTCAGTTTGTTTGGTGCCACAAGCTACGAATAAACCTGCAGCCAATAAAACTAAAAATAATTTTTTCATAATAAACTTCTTTTTTATGGTTAATGAATAATCCTATTTATTTAGCAGGAACATAGGTTAAAGTAAATGTATAAGTTCCTTTTGCAGGAGCTTCGTCATCATTGAAAGTGAATTTAACTCTTAATTCATCTTCTGTTAAACTAAGAATTGTACATTCTTCTAGTTCTCTATCGTAAGAAGTATATTCATCATTGTAGAAGAAAGGAATTTGCATTTTTAAAATGGTTTCATCTTCATTGAATGACCATAAAGCGGATGTTTCGGCTTGGTATCCGAAATCTGTACATACATCTTTTGGAACAATAGTTTGTGCTCCATCTTCAGAGAATTTAATAACTTCGTCTAATTCACATTCTTCTAAATAACCATCAGTCATTAAATTTGTAGCATAACTATCATCTGATAATAAATAGGCAGGAGAAGAAGTGGCTGCACTAAGAACCCAGCCTTTAGAAATAGTCAAGAGTTCAGTGTTGGTTTTGTCTTTTTTGCATGAAGTGAATAAAACACCCATTGCTAAAACTACTGTAAAAACTAAAGTTAACTTTTTCATGATTTTCATTTTTGGTGATTAATTAAATTAATAATGCAAAATTATAACAAAAAACAATATGAAATCTTTTTTTTAAAAATAAAATCTTAAATATATTTAATTTAGAAATTTATTTCTATCTTTGCCGCAAAAGGTTTTTTTTATATGTAAAAGATAATCAAATAGTTATATTTTTAAAATTTTACAACATTATGACAATGCAAGAAAAAATAAACGAGTTGTTGGAGTTACGGGCCAAAGCTCGTTTGGGAGGCGGCGAAAAACGTATTCAAAAGCAACACGCACAAGGGAAATTTACTGCTCGTGAACGTATTTTGATGTTCTTAGATGAAGGCAGTTTTGAAGAATTCGATATGTTTGTCACCCATCGGTGCACAAATTTCGGACTCGAAAATGAAAAGTATTTATCTGACGGAGTGATAACCGGTTATGGAACCGTTGAAGGGCGTTTGGTGTATGTTTTTTCTCAAGATTTTACGGTTTTTGGAGGCTCTTTGTCGGAAACAGTAGCAGCAAAAATCTGCAAAGTTTTGGATCAAGCGATGAAAGTTGGGGCTCCTGTTGTCGGTTTTAATGATTCCGGCGGAGCACGTATCCAGGAAGGCGTTAATAGTTTGGCCGGTTATGCCGAAATTTTCCAAAGAAATATCTTAGCATCCGGAGTTGTTCCTCAAATATCTGCTATTTTTGGTCCTTGTGCCGGCGGAGCTGTTTATTCTCCTGCATTAACAGACTTTATCATGATGACTAAAAATACAAGCTATATGTTTGTTACAGGTCCGAAAGTGGTAAAGACAGTGACCAATGAGGATGTAACCGTAGAAGACCTTGGCGGTGCTTCCGTTCACTCTTCTAAATCCGGAGTAGCTCATTTTGCAGTTGAGAATGAAGAAGAGGGTATTGCCATGCTTCGCGTTCTTATGGGCTATTTACCTTCCAATAATATGGAATCTGCGCCGCATGTTGCATGTGATGATCCTATTAATCGATTGGAAGATAGTTTAAATATGATTATTCCCGATAATCCGAATAAACCCTATGATGTAAAAACGGTTATTGCCGGTATTGTGGACCACGGTCAATTTTTGGAAGTACAAACCAATTATGCTCCGAATATTATTGTTGGGTTTGCCCGTTTTAATGGAATGTCTGTAGGTATTGTTGCCAA
>CAZWCI010000069.1:0-8530 GCA_964632815.1 uncultured Lentimicrobiaceae bacterium
CTTCTTTTATCTATGAATGTATATGTGGGAGAGCTGCAACGTGTCCCTTCTTTTAAAGAGAAAATAAGACGCCAGCCTGATAATGTTAATGCAGGATTGTTGACTTACCCAGTGCTGATGGCAGCTGATATTCTCCTTCATGTTGCAGATAAAGTGCCGGTCGGTAAAGATCAAGAACAACACCTTGAACTTACACGCGATTTTGCGCAACGTTTTAATAGAATTTATGAGGTAGATTTTTTTAAACTCCCATTGGCTTACAATTTTGGGGAAGAATTGATTAAAATACCCGGGCTAGATGGGACAACTAAAATGTCGAAATCTGATAATCAAAATTCTTGCATCTTTTTGTCCGATTCCCCTGAGGTAATTCGTAAAAAGGTGATGAGAGCAGTTTCCGATGCTGGTCCCGAAATCCCGAATCAACCGAAAACTCAAGCAGTAGAAAATTTATTTTCTTTGCTGAAAGTTGTTTCTGCTCCCGAGACTCTTGCATTTTTTGAAGAAGAATATAACCAATGCAGAATAAGATACGGAGATCTTAAAAAACAATTGGCCGAAGATATGGTCGCTTTTTTGGCACCAATTTATGATCGTGTTTTAGCCCTCAGGAGCGATGAGCAATATTTAAAGAGAGTTCTTCGAGATGGTGGTGAAAAAGCCCGTGAAAGTGCTCAAAAAACAGTTAAAAACGTCAGAGAAATTATAGGAATACGTCCTTTGTAATTATAATAGCAATGGTATGAACCTTTATAGTAATAAAACAAAGTGGAAGTGGGGACTTTTTATTTCTGCAATTGTAACCTTTTTGCTTATTATTTATGCTTCTAATCTATTGCTCCGAGAGATAGCCAATGAAGAACGTAAGAAGGTAAAAATGTGGGCTGATGCAATCACTACTAAAGCTGAGTTGGTTACTTATACGGAACATTTTTTTGAGAATATTAAAAAAGAAGAGGGGAAACGCGCCGCTTTGCTTGTTAAAGCCTTAAATAAAGCCAATGAAGCTTCTTGGGACGAAGACGTTACCTTCTATACAGATGTTATCTCTTCTAATGCAACAATTCCATCAATTATTACGAATGAAAAAGGGGATATCGATTATGCAGTGAATGTGGAGCCGTATGTATCTGAGATGAAGAATATTAAAGAATTGGGGAATTCACTCGCTGATTATGAACAATTAAAAATTTATTATTATAAAGATAATTATAACCTTATCTATTATAAAGAATCACAAATCTATTCTCAATTAAGAGAAGTCCTCAACAATTTGATTGAGTCTTTTTTTCAAGAAGTGGTGATTAATAATACCTCTGTTCCGGTTATTATTACGGATAGTTCCCAACAACGTATTATTACTTTTGGAAATATAGATACCACTGAAACGATTAATTGGGCATCACTCCTGAAATCCATGAAAGGAGAAAATCACCCTATTAAGATAGATCTTCCTGACCAGGGAACATGTTATGTGTTTTACAAAGAATCATCTGTGCTCACGAGATTAAGGATCTTTCCCTATATTCAGTTTTTGATAATTTTGATATTTTTAATAGTTGCATACTTGTTGTTTAGTTATGTTCGAAAATCCGAACAGAATCGAGTTTGGGTTGGAATGTCGAAGGAAACTGCTCACCAACTCGGGACACCAATATCCTCTTTGATGGCCTGGAATGAATTGTTGAAGGAACAACAAGTGGATCCTGGCATTATTCGAGAAATTGATAAAGATGTTAATCGATTGGAAACCATAGCCCAACGATTTTCTAAAATCGGTTCTGTCCCTGAATTTGTTGAAGAAAATTTGGTGGAGACTCTGTCAGATTTTCTTTCATATCTCCAAACGCGAATTTCATCTCAAATCACTATAAAATTAAATATTCCAGATAATCCGAAAATTATCATACCTATGAATAAATACCTTTTTGAGTGGGTAGTAGAAAATATTTGCAAAAATTCAGTGGATGCTATTGATGGCAAAGGAGTTATTTTAATCGATATTATTGAGGAAGAAAAATGTGTGCATGTGGATATCAGTGATACCGGAAAAGGAATTTCAAGTAAGAAACAAAAGGCCATTTTTAATCCCGGCTATACATCCAAAAAACGAGGATGGGGATTAGGACTAACCTTGGCAAAACGAATTGTGGAAGAGTATCATAAAGGGAAATTATTTGTTCTTAAATCAGCTCCGGGAAAAGGAACTATTATGAGAATTACCTTGAAAAAATAAGAAAAAGAGCATAGTATTCAAGAGAAGCTTCTTTTTTTGTATTTTTGCATGCATAAAATGGCTCCGTAGTTCAGCTGAATAGAACGTCAGATTCCGGTTCTGAAGGTCGTGGGTTTGAATCCCGCCGGGGTCACTGGTTTAAAGATAAAACGATATAGAATTAACTTTCTATGTCGTTTTTTTAATCGGAAATATGATTAAAATCCATCGGCTCCACATGGATTGTAGCTGTTATCCCATATTCTTCAAAAATTAGATTTTCAATTTCTGTAGCAATTTGATGCCCGTTAGAAATGGAGATCTCACCTTCTAATTTTATGTGAAAAGTGAGTTCCTGACTTGTGATGTAGTTGTGAATATGAAAATGGTGTAAATGCAACTCTTTTCCGTAAAGATTCCGAACAGATGTATTTATTTTGTCTATCAATTCCGGAGTTGGTTTCTCTCCAAGTAACTTGATAATGGCCTCTTTGGCAATTTCATATGTTGCATAAAACAACATGATTGAGATGATTATGCCTAAAATACTATCAATCCACCAAAAATATTTGGCAAAAAAGATACCGACCAATACAACTAAAGATGAAAGTGCATCTGTACGGTGATGCCAACCATCGGCCTTGATACTTATATTTTTAGTTTTCCGTGCGATGTAAAAGGCATATTGTGCTAATGCTTCTTTGGCAATAATAGAGATTATAGTTACTACAATAGCAAGTGTTCCAAATTGCGTAGCCTGATGATCCATAAAACGGGCAATAGAATCTTTTAAAAAATCAAAAGCTATTATTGCTAAAATAAATGCAATAAATAATGCTGCAATTTGTTCCCATCTTCCGTGACCAAACGGATGGTCTTTATCTGCTTTTTTTGACGATAATTTAACCCCGATAACTACGACAATCGAACTGATAGAATCTGATAATGTATGCCATGCATCTGCAGTCAATGCAATAGATCCTGTTACTACTCCCGCCCAAAATTTCAATACAAATAAAGCAGCGTTAATAACTATTGAGATAACGCCTTCTAAATAGCCGGCTTTTATTTTGTCCATGTTTTTAATTATTATTGCTGTTTAATGTAAGATATTTATTAAGAGAAAATTGTGATTTATTCAATAATTCGGAGAAATGTTTCTTTTCGGATGCTGTCATTTCCGAAGTAATGATATTTGCAATTTTGCTATGAATATCAGTATGTAAAGTTGCTGCTTTTTCTCCTTTTTCGGTTAAATGAATATGTGCTGAGCGACGATCTTGGTCAGAAGTAACTTTGAATAAATAATTCTGTTTTTCAAGCCGATCAATCATCACGGATATTGAGGCTTTAGCAATGTTCATCTTCTGAGCTAGCTCAGACAATGACGGATTGCCTGCATCCTTAATTAGTTCGATACAATATAATTGTCTTGAAGTCAGATTTTTAAATAAAGAATCTTTTTTCAATTCCTCTTCTATATGTTCTCCGACATGCATGATAGTTTGAAGAATATAGGCAATATTTTTTTGCATAATTTTTTTTGCAAAAATATAAAAAATAGTTAGATATAACTAATTAAATTTATCTTTTTTTTATTTTTTTATCGAATAAATCATACAGAAGAATTAAAGTATCTTTTTTGTACCTTTGCACCATAGTTAAGTTTGTCTATGAATTCTAATTTAGATCCTTCCAAAAAAAGATTGTCGGCCTCTGAAAAAGAGTTTGAACAAGCTATTCGTCCGGCCGATTTTTCCAACTTTTACGGGCAACAGCAAGTTATTGATAATATCATTGTGTTTGTGAAAGCAGCTAAGGCAAGGGGAGAAGCTTTGGATCATGTTCTGTTTCACGGTCCTCCTGGCTTGGGGAAAACAACTCTTTCCCATATTATTTCTAATGAAATGGGAGTTAATATGAAGATTACTTCGGGTCCGGTCATCGATAAACCCGGAGAACTTGCCGGATTACTTACTAATTTGGAACCTAATGATGTGCTTTTTATCGATGAAATTCATCGTCTTTCTCCTGTGGTGGAAGAATATCTCTATTCCGCTATGGAGGATTATAAAATTGATATTATGATTGATACGGGGCCGAATGCCCGAAGTGTCCAAATTTCATTGAATCCGTTCACATTAGTTGGGGCAACAACACGCTCAGGATTGCTTACAGCGCCTCTTCGTTCACGTTTTGGCATTACACTCAGACTTCATTATTATGATGCGTTAACGCTCTCTAAAATCATAAAACGTTCTGCTTCAATTCTACAAATTCAAATTGAGGAGCAAGCAGCTTTTGAAATAGCAAGACGTAGCCGTGGAACCCCACGAATTGCAAATCTACTGCTTCGTAGGGTGCGTGATTTTGCACAAATAAAAGGAAATGGGATTATTAATTATGAAATTACCCAAATCGCTTTAGCCGCGTTGAATGTGGATCAACATGGATTGGATGAAATGGATAATAAAATTTTGTCAACGATTATAGATAAATTTAAAGGAGGTCCTGTTGGTATTAGCACCATCGCTACAGCCGTGGGCGAAGACGCCGGTACTATTGAAGAAGTATACGAACCATTCCTGATCCAGGAAGGATATTTGATGCGCACCCCCCGTGGAAGAGAAGCTACCGAAAATGCTTATAAGCATTTAGGGAAATTTAAAACCCCCGATATGCCCGAATTGTTTTGATGTTTTATCCTAATATTATTGAGTCTGTAAATTATGGCCTTTGAACAAAGTATTTTAGTAAACCTTGCAGCCACTCATGGGTATCAAAATTGTACCTCTGTTGAAAAAATCCCTCAATCCGGATCTAATAGGCTCTATTTTAGATTACTCTTTGACGATAAACCTTCCATTATTGGTGTTTATAACCAAGATGTGAAAGAAAATGAAGCTTTTTTCTATTTTACTCGCTTTTTCTTGGACAAAAAGATACCGGTTCCTAAAATTTTTGTGATCGATAAAAATAAAAATTATTATCTACTTGAAGATCTTGGAGATGAATCGCTTTTTTCTTATTTATCACAACATCGGGAAGGCGAACATTTACCCGAACATGTCTTGTCTTATTATGAGAAAGTAATTAAACAATTACCTCTTCTTCAACTCTCAGGAACTCAAGGGATGGATTTTAATATCTGTTACCCCAGAGAAGCATTTGACCGCCAGTCAATGCAATGGGACCTGAATTACTTTAAGTACTATTTCCTTAAGTTAGTTCAAATTCCGTTTGATGAACAATTATTAGAAAATGATTTTAATACATTGATTTCCTTTCTACTTGAAGCTGATAATCATTATTTTATGTTTCGAGATTTTCAATCACGAAATATTATGATTCGAGATGAAAATGTCTTTTTTATTGATTATCAAGGAGGACGAAAGGGGGCTCTCCAATATGATATTGCTTCTTTATTGTACGACGGGAAAGCAGATATTTCCCCCGAAATCAGAACACAACTCCTCGAAGTATATTTAGATGAGTTGCAAAAATATATTCCTATAAATCGTCATCTGTTTAAACAACATTATCAGGGATTTGTACTGATTAGGATTTTACAGGCACTTGGGACGTATGGATTTAGAGGATATTATGAGAAAAAAAGTCATTTTTTACTGAGTATTCCTTTTGCGATTAAAAATATATCATATTTACTGGATAGATTGGATATGCCGATTCAAATTCCGGCCTTGTTGGAAGTACTTAAAAATATTACTCAATCAGAATTCGCGAATCATAATCGGCCGAATGATAAACTTACGGTTACCATAACAAGTTTTTCTTATAAAAAAGGAATTCCTCAAGACTATACGGTAAACGGAGGAGGTTTTGTCTTTGATTGTCGGGCATTACCAAACCCGGGGAGAGAGAAAAAGTATATGATGCATAACGGCAAAGAGAAAATTATAAGCGATTATTTGAATAGGTATCCAGAAGTGAGTCGATTCAAAGAAAATGTTTTTTCATTAATCGATGCTTCCGTAGATAATTATTTGGAAAGAAAATTCTCCAACCTTATGGTCAATTTCGGTTGTACTGGTGGGCAACATAGGTCTGTTTATTTCGCAGAATCACTTGCCGAGCATCTTGAAGAAAAGTATCATGAAAAGTTGAATGTTGTTCTAAAACATACTAACTTGAACCAATAATTTGATCCCCTATCACCTATTTTATTTACTGTCATTTTGACACAATTAGAAGTTTCGCTGTCATTTTGACATTGAAATTTATAATATTTTAATTCCATGTAAATTATTGAAAAATAGATATTTAATATTTATTTTTTTATTGATTTTAAAAAATGGTATTTATTTTGTATTGTTTTAAAATGAAATAACTTATTAAAATAATAAAGAATCAGATTAAAAAATATGTTTTAAAAAAAGGAGGTTATTATGACAATCATTAAGAAAAATGAAAATTTTCCAATGTTTCCAAGTTTATTCAATGATTTTTTCAACAGAGATTGGATTGATTTTAACAACAGGAATTTTTCTACTACACAAACTACCATTCCATCTGTAAATGTAGTGGAAAGTGATGATAAATTTGAGTTGGAAGTGGCTGCTCCGGGTTTTGAAAAGAAAGATTTTAAAGTGGAATTGAATCACAATGTCTTGACGATTTCATCGGATAAAAAAGAGGAAAGAGAAGAAGGAGACGGCAAACAATATACTCGTAAAGAGTTCAGTTATCTCTCATTCTGCCGTTCTTTTACCATTCCAGATACGATTAATCATGAAAAGATTGAAGCACGCTATGAGAATGGAATTTTAAAGGTTTTGATTCCTAAAAAGGAAGACCCCAAACGGCTGAAACAAGAAATAGCGATTGTTTAAAATTTATTGGAAACTTTTTTTAAAAAAAAGAGGAAGCTACAAACGAACTTCCTCTTTTTGCATTTTAATCAAATATTTTAATATCTATAATGCTCCGGTTTGAATGGTCCTTCAACAGGAACACCGATATAATCAGCTTGTTTTTGAGTTAAACGGGTAAGTGTAACTCCGATTTTAGCCAAGTGCAGTCTTGCTACTTCTTCATCAAGATGCTTTGGAAGTCGTGTTACACCAATGTCATGTTTCTTACTCCAAAGTTCTATTTGAGCTAAAGTTTGATTGGTGAAAGAGTTACTCATTACAAAAGAGGGATGTCCTGTGGCGCAACCTAAATTAACCAAACGCCCTTCTGCCAAAATGAAAATGGAATGGCCATCCGGGAAGATATATTCATCCACTTGAGGTTTGATATTTCGTTTTGTAATACCCGGAACTTTTTCAAAATCAGATATTTGTATCTCATTGTCAAAGTGTCCGATATTGCATATTATTGCTTGATCTGCCATTTTAGTGAGATGTTCCACACGGATTATATCGCAATTACCTGTTGCAGTTACATATATATTGCCTTCACCCAGTGTTTCTTCAATCGTTTTCACTTCAAATCCTTCCATTGCGGCTTGTAACGCACAGATAGGATCTATTTCGGTAACAATAACTCTTGCTCCGTAAGCTTTCATAGACTTAGCACATCCTTTTCCTACATCCCCATATCCACAAACTACAACCACTTTTCCTGCAATCATAATGTCCGTTGCTCTCTTAATACCATCAGCCAAAGATTCGCGACATCCATATAGGTTGTCAAATTTAGATTTAGTTACAGAGTCATTTACATTGATAGCCGGGAATAATAATTCTCCATTTTCCATCATTTGATATAAGCGATGAACTCCGGTTGTTGTTTCTTCTGAAACCCCTTGCAATTCTGATACAGCTCTATGCCATCTCTGGTTATCTTCTTTCAAAATCTGTTTTAAGGTCTTTAAAATAGTTTCTTCTTCAACAGAAGAAGGTTTCTTTTCAAGTATAGAAGAGTCGTTTTCAGCTTGATATCCCATGTGGATAAGTAGCGTTGCATCACCACCATCATCAACAATTAAGTTTGGCCCTTTGCCTCCGGGGAATGCGAGAGCTTGGTTGGTACACCACCAGTACTCTTCCAATGTTTCTCCCTTCCATGCAAATACAGGAACTCCTGCAGCTGCAATAGCTGCGGCAGCATGGTCTTGTGTGGAGAAAATGTTGCAACTTGCCCATCTTACATCCGCACCTAATGATACTAATGTTTCAATAAGAACTGCGGTCTGAACCGTCATGTGTAGAGAACCCATAATGCGCGCTCCTTTCAATGGCTTTGTGTTTCCATATTTTTCACGTAAAGCCATTAATCCGGGCATTTCTTTTTCTGAAATTTCAATCTCTTTTCTGCCCCAATCTGCTAATTTAATATCAGCAATTTTGT
>CAZWCI010000070.1:0-8510 GCA_964632815.1 uncultured Lentimicrobiaceae bacterium
AAAAAAAAGTCTGCCTAAAACTTGTTAGACAGACCCATAAATATGAGAAAATTGAAAAAGTCCGGTTATTCTCCTTTATAAAAAGGCATTTTCACCACGATGGCTTTCAATAATTTTTCGCGAATTTTAATATAAATTTCGGAGCCGATTTTGGAATATTCCGTTTGGATCCAAGCGGTGCCGACCGATTTATTGATAGAGGGACCATGGGTTCCGGAGCGAACGATTCCGATGATCTTTCCTTCGGCGTTGCACACTTCGTATTCGAGACGAGGAACTCCTCTGTCAATCATTTCAAATCCGACTAATTTACGTTTTAATCCGTCGGCCTTGAGTTGCAACAGATAGTCTTTATCGATAAAATTCTTATGATCAACGAATTTAGTAATCCAACCCAAACCAGCTTCCACGGGAGAGATGGTGTCATCGATTTCATGTCCGTAGAGGCAGAACCCCATTTCGAGACGGAGCGTATCGCGGGCAGCCAATCCGATAGGTTTGATATCAAATTCTTTACCGGCTGCAAAAACGGCATTCCACATTTTTTCGGCATCTTCATTTTTGAAATAGATTTCGCAACCGCCGGCACCGGTATAGCCGGTTGTAGAGAAAATTACATTGGGAATTCCGGCGAAGGTAATGGTTTTGGTAGTATAATACTCCATATCCACCACATTTTCAGCGGTTAATTTCTGCATGGCTTTAAGAGCTAACGGTCCTTGCACTGCCAATTGGGAAATGCTGTCGGAGATATTGGCAATTTCTGCACCGAATTTTTCATTTTGTTTGGAAACCCATGCCCAGTCTTTATCAATATTAGCTGCATTAACCACCAATAAATAGTCATTTTCTGCAATTTGATAAACCAAGAGGTCATCTACAATTCCTCCTTTTCCATTGGGAAAACAAGAATATTGTACTTTTCCGGGATGCAAAGCAGCCACATCGTTTGAGGTAATGTATTGGAGCAGGGGAAGTGCATTGGGACCTTTAACAGTAAACTCGCCCATGTGGGAGACATCAAAAACACCCACTTTTTTTCTCACATGCACATGTTCGACAGATAAACCTTCATATTGAATAGGCATGTAGAAGCCTGCAAACTCAACCATCTTTGCCCCAAGGCTTTCGTGGATGGCTCTAAAAACCGTTTCTTTCATCTTGCATTAATTTTATGTAAATAATTGGATATTAAATCTGTTCAATATTTAATTTTTGCTGAAAGTTGCGTAAACTTTCAAGAATATTCGTACGTACATGAATGAAGTCATCAACTCCGGCTGTTTTGAGAGTATCAACAACATCCACGGGATTTCCGGCAATCACAAAAAGGAGATTCGGTTTTTTAGATTTAAGCAGTTGGGCAGCTGCTACCCCAAGAGAGGCATACTCTTCATCGGAACTGCACATTACCACAATATCTGCATTACTTTCTATTGCTATCCCAACACCTTCTTCAACAGTTGCAAAGCCAGAGTTATCTATAATATCAAATCCGGCACAGCCGAAAAAGTTGGTGGTGAAACCGGCTCTTGCCTGACGGAACGCGAGGTTACCCACTTTGAGCAAGAATATAGAAGGTCTATGGTGCAATTTGGTGAATTTTTCAGTCGCCAATCGTACTTGTTCAAAAGCAACGGCATCACGCGAATTGAGGTTTTCGGTTATCTCTTCTATGGGTAATTCAATTTTATCCAACATTGTTTCTTGATTGTTCGGATACTGATTGGTTCCCAACAAAACAGTTTTTCTTGAGGAAATCTCTTTTTCTCTTTTCAGACGACTTTCTTTCAACTCGGTCGCCAATATATTAGAGGTAATTGCATTTAAAATGCCTCCTTCTTTTTCTGTATTTTTGAATAATTCCCATGCATGTGCTGCGATAGAATCAGTAAGATTTTCAATATAATAGGAGCCGGAAGCGGGATCGATCACTTTGTCGAAATAAGCTTCTTCTTTTAGGATAATTTGAATATTTCTGCTGATTCTGCGAGAGAAATCATCGTCGGTTTTAAAAGCTTTGTCGAAAGGTTGTAAGGAAATAGCATCAGCGCCTCCGATAGAAGCGGCCATTCCTTCGGTGGTGCTTCGTAGAATGTTTACGTATGGATCGTAAATGGTCTTATTGCGTATAGATCCTATGGCATTGATACGGAGATGAAATGCTTCTTGTGATTTTGGGTGGTATTGTGCCACTATGGTTGACCATAACAATCTAATTGCACGTAATTTAGCAATTTCCATGAAGTAGTTGGAGGCAACGGAGAGGGAAACAGTCATTTTGCTTGCTGCTGTATCGATAGAAATTCCCAAGTCCGTTAAGAGAGCCAAATATTCATTTGCAATTGCCAAGGCATACCCCACTTCTTGAACGAGCGTGGCTCCGACGGTATGTAAGGTATTTCCTCCTACTTGAATGAGTTTAAAATTGGGTAATTGTTCCGTCAGTTTAAAAAGAGGAGCAAGCATAACGCGTCCTTCCTCAATGGCTTTGGTGTGCTCATCTTTGTTAATCAGATTAGAAATCCAATCAATATCGAGAGATCCGTGAATATCTTGTTTATTCAAATTGTGTTTTTCAACAAACTGAATAAAAAGTTCCATTAACTTAAGGGGTTCTCGAACATGATAAAAATGAACCGCGCACTTTTCTAGAGGAAGGTCACGGAGCAGGGTTTCGAGGTGTCCGTATTCGGTAATCTTACCCACAGGCAGGGCCACAACTGTAGCTCCTTTGTTGAGACTTTCGCGGGCTATTTGGTTGGCTTTTTCCGGAACTTTTTCCGTAATTTCCTGTACAATATCCCATCGATTGTCCTGCGTTTTGAATCCTCGTGTGAAAGGGAATTCGGCAGGTTGTGTGTCTAAATAAGTAAGATTATCCAAGTCTTCTGCTCGGTAGTAGGGACGTACTTTCAGTCCATCTTCGGTTTTCCAAATTAATTTTTTCTCATAGTCGCCTCCTTTAAGGTCCTGAAGTATTATTTTTTCCCACTCTTCGGTGGAAACAGGAGGAAATTCATTGAACAATTTTGGAGCTTTCGTCATGTTGATTTCTTTTATAAACTGATGCAAAAGTACAAAAAAATATTGTTGTTTTAACATAAAGATTAAATAAATGGCAATCGCTATTTTTTGTATTTTTGCAATCTATTTGACATCATGAAAAAACGGATATTGTTTATTATAAATCCGATTTCGGGCAACAAGCGAGGCCCTCACATTAAGGATAAGATTGAGAAGATGGTGGACAAGCGTCACTACGATTTTTCTGTGGTAATGACCGAATACAAGGGGCATGCATCCGAATTGGCAGCAAGAGCAGTGAAAGAGAAAGTGGATGTGGTTGTGGCTGCAGGTGGCGACGGAACAATTAATGAAGTGGCTTCGGCATTGGTGGACAGCAACACTACGCTCGGGATATTGCCAATTGGTTCAGGCAACGGACTTGCCCGTCATTTATCCATTCCTCTGCGTGCGGACCGTGCGTTGGAATTGTTGAATGCGAAATTTGAATCTTTTGACACAATTGATGTGGGTAGAGCGAATGATATTTATTTTTTCAGCATTGCCGGTATTGGCTATGATGCGAAAGTGGCTTATGATTTTAATCGTGGCAAAGATCGCGGTTTTCATGGTTATTTTAAGCAGATTGTAAAGAACTATTTTGAGTACGATTCCGATACTTACCGGATATCTTATGATAATCGGCAAATAGAACGGAAAGCTTTTTTTATTACCTTCGCAAATTCTTCCCAATGGGGATACAATATAAGAATTAAGCCTACAGCTTCGGTAAAAGATGGATGGCTTGATGTGCTGATATGTAAAAAGCCCAATTTCTTCATTCTCTCTTATGTTGTTCTTGAATTGTTGGTAAATAGAATTGATCAAAGTAAAATTATGGAGTCTTTTCGTGGTAGAAATATAACAGTAAGTTCTAAAAACGGAAGACCATTATATTTGCATATAGACGGCGATTCTGTAGAACCGGTAGGGACGGTAAATGTGGATCTTTTGTCTGCAAAATTGAAAGTTATATCAGGAATTTAATATATCAGATTTTTGATGTTGCTTTTTTTAATACCTTTGTAAACTTTTTTTAAAAAAAGCAATAAAGTGTAACAAATTGATAATTCGGTCGTAAAGGAGTACGTGATTTTAAAACCAAGTATATATGAGACAGCTAAATATTTCCAAACAGGTTACCAATCGTGAAACCGCTTCTTTGGATAAGTATCTTCATGATATAGGCAAAGTTGAGTTGATAACAGCGGAAGAAGAGGTGGAACTTGCCCGTAAAATCAAAAATGGGGACCAGGCGGCTTTGGAAAAATTGACAAAATCTAATCTTCGTTTTGTAGTATCAGTGGCCAAACAATATCAAAATCAAGGTCTTAATTTGCCGGATTTAATCAATGAAGGCAATTTGGGATTGATTAAAGCGGCTCAGCGTTTTGATGAGACACGTGGTTTTAAGTTTATTTCGTATGCCGTATGGTGGATTCGGCAATCTATTCTGCAGGCTTTGGCAGAGCAATCCCGTATTGTACGCCTTCCACTGAATAAAATCGGTGCCATCAACAAAATTAATAAAGCGTATGCTCAATTAGAACAAGAGTATGAACGCGAACCGAGGGCAGATGAAATCGCTCAATTGCTTGATATTCCAGAGGCGGAAGTGAAGGATTCTATGAGGAATTCGTTTAGACATCTCTCCATGGATGCTTCTTTGACGCACGACGATGATAATAATATGTATGATGTACTCAAGGCAGAAGAGACTCCTACGCCCGATAAAGGGCTGCTTTATGAATCTCTGAGAATGGAGATAGATAGAGCTATTTCTACACTACCTCCCCGCGAAGCCGATGTGCTGAAACTCTATTTCGGACTCAATAGCAAACACCCGATGACTCTGGAGGAAATAGGGGAAGAGTTTGACCTGACTCGCGAAAGAGTTCGTCAAATCAAAGAAAAAGCAATCCGTCGCCTTAAACATGCTTCTAAATGTAAAAATTTGAAAGCTTATTTGGGCTAGAAAGATTGTGTTCATTATTATTTTTTTTAATACAGTAAGATGAAAAAAACGTTAGCTTTGATATCGTTTTTGTTGCTCTCATTTGTCTATTCCGGCATTGCGCAACAAGATACGATCCGTAATATTATTTTGATGATTCCCGATGGGACTTCCTCTTCAGTGTTGTCTTTGAGCCGTTGGTATAAAACCTATACCTCCGGGGCAATGGCATCGCTCGCGGTAGACCCCTGGCTTTGCGGCTTGGTCAAGAGTCACTCCTCCGATGCACCTATCGGCGACTCTGCACCTACAACCTCTTGCTACCTTACGGGGCATCCGACCAGAACCGGTTATAATTCAACTTATCCACCCAAAACAGCACAAGATCTTGTCCCTGTCAATCCTGATAGGACTTATCAGCCGCTGATGACACTGCCCGAAGCTTCACGAATTGTTTATGGAAAATCCTTGGGACTTGTCTTTACAAGTCACATTACCGATGCAACTCCTGCAGATTGTGCTGCCCATTCGTATAATCGAAGTAATTATGCCATTATTTCCAAACAATTGGTTAATAATCAAATAGATGTTGTTATTGGCGGCGGTATTAAGCGATTGAATTCCTACTATTATGACCTTCGGAAAAGTGGATATGAAGTGGTAATCGACGATATGCAACAACTTAGAAATTCCGAAAATCCGAAATTGTGGGCATTGTTCGGTGAGTACAGTATGCCCTATAATATTGACAGAGATACCTCAAAAGTGCCCTCTTTGGCCGAAATGACAGATATTGCCATCAATAAACTTGCTCAAAATCCGAAAGGTTTTTTCTTAATGGTAGAAGGAAGTAAAATTGATTGGGCGGCACATGACAATGATGCCAAAACTGTTGCGGATGAATTTCTTGCTTTTGATGAGGCGGTTCGGGTGGCGATTGACTTTGCCCGTAAGGATGGCCACACATTAGTCATGATTCTTCCCGATCACGGAAATAGCGGAATCACCATCGGAAATCGAAATTCAAATAAGGATTATGATGAACTTTCGTTGCAACAGATTATGGAGCCGCTCGCCAGAATCAAGATGTCCGCTTCCCAAATGACTGAAATTTTAAAAAATGGTTCTTTTGACGCTATTGATTCTCTCTTTGAACAGAATTTCGGAATCAAGCTCACCAAATCGCAGCGAAAAGAGATTCTTGCGGCTGTCCAACGTGATAAGATGAAAAATTATTCTTCAGAATCAAACAAAACCAAATTGAGCACCGAAAAGACGATTACCAAAATTTTATATGAACAATCCTATATCGGTTTTACCACTTATGGTCATACAGGGGAAGATCTCTTTTTGGCCGTGTATCATCCCGCAGGAAAAATTCCGGTCGGATTGATGACCAATGTGGAAATCAACCGCTATCTTTCTCGGCAATTTAATTTGGAAAATAAACTGGATAGTCTGACGGATGAATATTTTGTACCCCATCTTACATTATTTCCCGAAGCCTCTGAAGTGCAAATAGATTCTTTTGGCAGGAATGCCATTGTTTTGAAGATGAAGGTAAAAGAGCAACAAATTGAGGTAGAGAGCTATAACCGTGTCGTTCGCGTGAACGGAAAGAATGTAGGTTTAGAATCTGTTCCGGTGTATGTGGATAGAAATAAGACCTTCTATTTGCCGAAAAGTCTTAGAAGATTCATAGAGTCTTTATAAAACACTCTCTTCTTTTTCAGCGTAAAAGATAAATTGATGGTCGATTTTTTTACCGAATAGCCAAATGATGAGGTAATAAATTGCCGTAAATACCAATGCCAAGATCACGCTCAGCAATTCCTTCTTGGAAATAGTGAAGGAAACAAATAGCGTTCCTATCATAACAAATAGCGGAAGTAAATAACCGATTGTAACAGCTTTCCCTCCCATACTTCGTTCCATGGTAATTTTCACGCGGTCACCGACAGCCAATTTTTCGGGATGTGTTGATTTGGCTTTGATGATCTCCTGTTTCATATCCATGCTCGGACAAAACCCTTTGGCCTGACAACTTGCGCAGGCTGATTTCATCGTAATTTCAACCGAAATGGAATTTCCTTCAATATTTTTTACAATTCCTTCACTGCACAAAGGGGTAGACATTGTGGTAATTTTTTGATGAATAATGAACTATGCAAAACTACAAATAACTTTTCAAATATCAACAATTTTGCGGAATATGTTTCCATATTCCCTGAAGTGGTGTTGGGGCAATAACCGAAATGGTCTCTTTGGATACGGGGTGAATAAATCCCACTTTCCAAGCATGGAGTGAAATAGAATGATCTTCGTTGCTTCTTGCGGCTCCGTATTTCAAATCGCCCTTAATTGGATGCCCGATCGCGGCCAACTGAACACGAATTTGATGATGACGCCCGGTCATCAGTTCTACTTCCAAAACAGTATAATTGTCTAACTGAAAGATGGTTTTGTAATGAAGTTCGGCTCGTTGTCCCGCTTTTTCATCCGCAATTGGAAAACTCTTATTTAGTTTTTCATTTTTTTTCAAAAAATGGACTAATCGTTGCTCCGGTTCTGTGATGTTGCCTTCGACAACAGCCCGGTAGATTTTGCTAATCGCACGCGTTTGCAACATCGCATTCATGCGTGTCAGAGCTTTGGATGTTTTGGCAAAAATGACAGCGCCACTGACAGGTCTGTCAATTCGGTGAACCAATCCGCAGAACACATTTCCGGGTTTCTGATAGCGTTCCTTTATATAGGCTCTTACCTTTTCCACCAACGGAACATCCCCGGTTTTATCTCCTTGCACAATTTCCCCGGGCAATTTATTGACAATCACCAAATGGTTATCTTCAAATAAGATGCGTGTTGCAATATTATTCATACGGAAAAGGGTAGGGCGGTATGACTTGGAAATCTGTTTTTAGTATTGTTCTTTTTCGTTTGGAAAATCAGCGTCTTTCACATCTTTAATATAATGAGTGATGGCGTTGATAATTTCGTCACTGAGGTTATGGTAACGACGCAAAAATCTGGGTGAGAATTGTTGGGTAATCCCGAGCATATCGTGAAGCACCAGCACTTGTCCACTTACATCACCGCCGGCGCCGATGCCAATGGTTGGAATGTTTATAGATTCGGTTACTTTTTTGGCTAATTGTGCGGGAATTTTCTCCAAAACAATGGCGAAACAACCATGTTTTTCCAAAATAACGGCATCCGACAGAATCTTTTCGGCCTCTTTCGGATCGGTTGCACGAACCGTATAAGTTCCGAATTTGTTGATAGATTGCGGCATCAGTCCCAAGTGTCCCATAACAGGAATTCCGGCAGATAAAATACGGTCCACGGACTCTTGAATTTCGATTCCGCCTTCTAATTTAACCGCATCCGCACCGGATTCTTTCATGATTCTGATGGCTGAATTGAGGGCTTCTTTGGAATTTCCCTGATAAGTCCCAAAAGGCATATCCACCACCACCAAAGCCCGTTC
>CAZWCI010000071.1:0-5749 GCA_964632815.1 uncultured Lentimicrobiaceae bacterium
CCATAATTGGCTGGCCGTTTGGTCCCAAGTAAATTTTCTGCGTTGGATTTTACCTTTTTGTATTAATGATTTTCGGAATTGAGAATCAGATTTTATTTGATACATAGCCGTTGCAATTTGGTCAACGGAATAAGGATTCACAAGTAGTGCCGCATCTCCTGCCACTTCAGGCATAGAGGTAAGGTTGGAGGTAATCACAGCAGTTTCGGAATTAAAAGCTTCGAGAATCGGAATTCCAAACCCTTCGAAAAGCGAAGCATAGACCAACGCTAAGGAGGAACCCATAACGCGACTTAATTCATTTGGAAGCAATCTACCGACAAAAAGAACATCTTCTTTATGTTGCATCGCCAAATAGGTATCTTCAATTTCTCCAGACCACCATTTTTTGTTTCCTACAATCATTAGTTTTGTCGCACATCCCGATTTTATTTTAAATTGGTCAAAGGCCTTAAAAATATTGGTCAGATTTTTTCTTTTATGAATAGCCCCGACAAAAAGGAAATACTCCTCTCCCATGGCATATTTTTGCTTCACCTCTTCTTGTTCCGACAAAGAAATAGGCACGAACTCACAATTACACCCATTATAAGCCACATCAATCCGATCCAACGGAATATGATACATAGTATGAATATCATATTTTGAAAATTCTGAGACCGTGGCAAGGCGAGTTGCTTTTTCAGCAAATTTAGGGAAATAGGTAGTATAATATTCATGAACCGCAGGAGGCAAAAAATCGTCACTATGTTCAAAATTCAAGTCGTGAATTACATTCACAGAAGGAAGATTGCTTCGAAGCGAGAGCCATCCGTCCGTGGAGAGAAACATGTCGGCTTTATATTTTCGGAGCAAATACGGAACACTCCATTCAAAAAAGAGATACCACAAATATTGATGTCTTGCTTGCGGAAAAGCAACAATGGGGGTAATATTATCATTAAAAATAAATTCTTCGGAAAAAGGCCGGTCAAAAATGAAGTAAAATTGATGTTCCGGATGTTGTCGTGTAATACGTTTAAGACTTTCGCAAGTAAACCATCCAATCCCTTCCAATTGATCCTTGATTAACAAACGAGTATTTACAGCTATACGCATAAAGAGATTTTCTATTGAATGAGCGAAGAGGAGAATAATTCTTCTTTTGAAGTTATCTTAATATCTTTAATATTGAGTTGAATGGTTGTATTATTATTCCATGTATTTTCTTCTACATGATATAAAATATCGAAAGTATTCTTTGCCGCAATTTGTTCAAAATACTCTTTCAGATTAAAGGCAATCGCATCAATCGGTTGGGATGCCTTATCGGGATAGAGCACTCTCATCTTAATGTGTTTATCGCCCACAATTCTTCCATTGCCTTCTTCCACCACATTTTTGGACAAAAATACAGGCGCCATATTTCCGGGACCGAAAGGAGCAAATCTTTTTAAATTCTTCACAAAGTTGGGCGTGATTTCGGAAAGTTCCAATTCCAAATCCACATTTATTTCCGGAATAAAAGAATCTTCTTTTAAGTTTTCGCACACAAATTCTTCAAACTTAGTCATAAATAGTTCCAGGTTTTCTTCTTTAAGAGACAACCCTGCTGCATATTTATGTCCTCCGAAATGTTCAAGCAAATCAGCACAATAGTTAATTCCTTCATAAATATTGAATTCTTTGATGGAACGTGCAGAACCGGTAATCAGTCCATCAGAGGATTGTGTCAACACAATGGTCGGTCGATAGAACTTTTCAACCAAACGGGAGGCCACAATTCCAATAATTCCTTTTGTCCAATTAGGATTGTATATTACCACACTTTTTTTATTCTGAAATTCATCAAAACCTTCCACCATACTGATGGCCTCTTGGGTGGCCTTTTGATCGAGGTCGCGACGCTCGTCGTTTTGGGTATTTATATTTTTCCCTATATCGATTGATTTATCTTCATCTTCGCAAATAAGAAGACGCACAGATTCTCTCCCGGTTTTCATTCTTCCGGCAGCATTGATTCTCGGTCCTATATAAAAAACAATATCCGATATTGAAATTACACGGCTAAAAAGTGTTTCTTCTTTGATAGGATAATGTATTTTGATACCGGCTTGTTCAATGATAGATCTTATGCCCATCCTAGGGAATTTATTAATCATAATTAAACCGAAGTAAGCCAAAATTCTGTTTTCTCCGGTTATCAAAACGATATCGGAAGCAATACTGATTGCCACAAGATCAAGTTTAGAAAGCCATAGTTCATCAGGCAAGTCAAAATGTTTGCAATAACCCTGAATGAGTTTAAATCCCACTCCACATCCTGACAACTCTTTATAAGGATAATTGCACTCTTTACATTTCGGATCAAGGATAGCCACGGCATTGGGCAGTATTTCATCGGCAAGGTGGTGGTCGCAAATAATCACATCTATTCCATAACTATTGGCCATATCAACTTTATCATTTGCTTTAATCCCGCAATCCAACGAGATCAACAAAGTAAATCCTTGTTCTTTACAATATAAGATTCCTTGTTCAGAGATTCCGTAGCCTTCGGAATAGCGGTCGGGAATGTAGTATTCCACATATTTCTTATAATCAGCACCAATCACTTCACTCAAGAAAGAATATACAAGAGCAACCGCCGAAGTTCCATCCACATCATAATCGCCATAGACCAAAATCTTCTCATTTTTAATAATGGCTTGAGAGAGACGTTCCACAGCTTTATCCATATCCTTCATCATGAATGGATCATGCAGTTTAGATATGTCGGGATTAAAAAAAAGGTCTGCATCTTCTTGCGTTGTAATACCTCTTTTCATAAGGAGGGCAGCTAAAGACTTTTCAATAGTCAACAGCTCGCTAAAGCGCTCAATTTCGCTTACATCGTCTTTAGGTGAGATAATCCAACGTTTTTCCATGAGTAGTATATTTTTAGAATTGCAAAATTATAAAATTATTTTAATAAAAACAAAAGAAATTCTTTTTTATTTTGAAATCAGACATATAGAAAGTCAAAAAAGGGGACTTCAGGAAAGAATCAAAGGGACTTCCGAATATTGAGAAATTAACTTTCGAATGTTGATTACGTAAAACAAAAAGACAAAACACAAAAGCGTATAAAATCGTAACTTTTAAGAAATAAGAAAAATAAAGATAAAAACAAAAGAGCATAAATTCTGAAAAAAAATCTTTTTTTTCTAAAAATAATGATTTTTATATAAAAATAAATTGTATTTTTGCCGCCAATTTCATTGGGTAATGAGCCAAAATGAATAAGACGTCAATAACCGATTGGAAGATAATAAAATAGAATAAAATAAAACGAACACAAGAAAGAAATAAACCCATGGGAGCAAGAAAAAGATTAGCAGCGGAAGCTCGAAAAGAGGCCAAAAAGAATATTTACATGGCTCGTTTAGTTGATAATCCTACTTCACCGAGGAAGACTAGAATTATGGCTGATGTAATTAGAGGCAAGGATGTTGATTATGCATTAAATGTATTAAAGTACAGCAAAAAAGAATCGGCAGAAAAAATCTTCAAACTTTTAAAATCCGCAATTGCGAATTGGCAAGTGAAAAATGAAGGGGTTAGATTAGAGGATGCACAATTATATGTTAAGTCGATTGTGGTAGACAGTGGCCGTATGTTGAAGAGAATTCGTACCGCTCCTCAAGGTAGAGCAAATAGAATTCGCAAGCGTTCAAATCACATTACCATTGTCATTGATGACAAAGCAATAAACATTAATAATAATATAGTAGAATAAACTGAAAACATTAAATAAGACAGTATGGGGCAAAAAGTTAATCCGATAGGTTTAAGATTAGGAATTATCAGAGGATGGGATTCTAATTGGTATGGCGGAAAAAAATTCGCTAGTAAAATTGTTGAAGACGATAAGATCAGAAGATATTTACATGCTCGTTTATTCAAAGCAGGCATCTCAAAAATCTATATTGAAAGAACACTGAAACTTATTACCGTAACTATCAATACTGCTCGTCCGGGTTTAATCATCGGAAAAGGCGGCACTGAAGTTGACAAGTTGAAAGAAGAATTAAAGAAGATCACCAACAAAGAAATTCAAATCAACATTTCGGAAGTAAAGCGTCCTGATTTGGATGCCGTATTGATTGCACAAAACATTGCCAAGCAGATTGAAGGCAGAATTTCATATAGAAAAGCCATCAAGACTGCCATCGCGTCTACGATGCGGGCTAATGCTGAAGGAATTAAAGTATCGATTTCCGGTCGTTTAGGTGGAGCTGAAATGGCACGTACCGAACATTTCAAAGAAGGACGTACACCATTGCACACATTACGTGCAGATATCGATTATGCCAAAGCAGAAGCACACACCACTTATGGTCGCATTGGATTAAAAGTATGGATATGCAGGGGATTGGTATACGGAAAGAAAGATTTATTCAACATGAATGAAACTGCGGGTAAAGATCAAAAAAGTTCAACGGGAAGAAGAATGCCACAACGCAGACCGAGAACAGATAAGAAATAAAAAGAGGATTATCCGCAAACCTGAAATAATAAAACATTAAATCACTATAGCAATGTTACAACCAAAAAAGACGAAATACAGAAGACCTCAGAAGGGGAGAATGAAAGACATCACGAAACGTGGTAGTGAAATTTCATTTGGCTCGTTTGCCATTAAAACTCTCGAACAACATTGGATTACAGGTCGTCAAATAGAAGCAGCACGTCAGGCAATTACACGTTATATGAAACGTGAAGGTCAATTATGGATACGTATTTTTCCTGACAAACCTGTAACAAAAAAGCCCGCTGAAGTACGTATGGGTAAAGGTAAGGGAGCTCCGGAATATTTTGTTGCCCGCGTTAGTCCGGGAAGAATATTATTTGAAGCTGACGGTGTTCCGTATGAAGTAGCAAAAGAAGCATTACGTTTGGGTGCTCAAAAGTTGCCGGTAGCCACAAAATTTGTAGTTAGAAGAGATTATTCAGAAGAAATTTAAAAGCGATGAAACAAAAAGTAATACAAGAACTTTCAACTCCGGAAATTGTTGAAAGATTGGTTGAAGAACAGAAGCATTTGGTAAAACTGAAGCTTAATCACTCCGTATCTCCTATCGAAAATCCCAATAAGATTAAAGAACAACGGAAAACGGTTGCACGGTTAAAAACAGAAGTACGCAAACGTGAAATTAACGAACAAGTGAAATCATAAGCCCCGAATAAAGATTATGGAAGAAAGAAAACAAAGAAAAGTCAGAGAAGGTCTTGTTTTGAGTAACAAGATGGACAAGTCTATCATTGTTAGCGTTGAGCGTAAGTTTAAGCACCCGAAATACGGAAAGTTTTTGAAAAAGAACTCGAAATTAGCGGCACACGACGAAAAGAACGAATGCAACATTGGAGATAGAGTAAGAGTAATGGAAACCAGACCTTTAAGTAAAACAAAGTGCTGGCGTTTAGTAGAAATCATTGAAAGAGCGAAATAGTTATGGTACAACAAGAATCAAGATTACAAGTAGCAGATAACAGTGGAGCAAAAGAAGTGCTTTGCATCCGCGTATTGGGAGGAACTAAAAAACGCTATGCCGGCGTTGGTGACAAAATCATTGTTACAGTCAAAAGTGCTATACCATCAGGAAACATCAAAAAAGGTACGGTAACAAAAGCCGTTATCGTTCGTACCAAAAAGCATGTTCGCCGGAAAGATGGTTCATACATCAAATTTGACGACAATGCGGTTGTATTATTAACTGCTACGGAAGAA
>CAZWCI010000071.1:5849-8488 GCA_964632815.1 uncultured Lentimicrobiaceae bacterium
TTAGGAGTTCCCGAACAGATCATTTTCCCTGAAATTGACCTTGATAAGGTTGCTAAAATTAACGGGATGGATATTACTTTTGTGACAACAGCACAAAATGATAAAGAATGTTTGGCTTTATTAAAACAATTTGGATTACCATTTAAAAATCAGAAATAGAATATGGCAAAAGAATCATTAAAAGCAAGAGAAGTTAAGAGAGCTCGTTTAATCGCAAAATATGCAACTAAACGTGCCGAGTTAAAGAAGATTATCAAAAGTGATGATTATGAAGCTAAAGATGCTGCAATTATTGCATTTCAAAAATTGCCGCCAAATTCTAATCCGATTAGATTACACAATCGTTGTCAATTAACAGGACGTCCAAAAGGCTATATGCGCCAATTTGGAATTTCTCGTATTAATTTTAGAGAAATGGCATTGGCAGGATTAATTCCGGGCGTTAAAAAAGCAAGTTGGTAATAAATTTAAAAGAAGCAGAGAATTATGAATACCGATCCCATATCAGATTATTTAACACGTATGAGAAATGCCATCATGGCAAATCATAAAATTGTAGAAATCCCCACTTCGAAGACCAAAAAAGAAATCACCAAGATTTTATTTGAAAAGGGGTATATATTAAATTATAAATTTATGGATGATTGTCATCCGGGCATCATCAAAATTGCCTTGAAATATCATCCCAGCACAAAACAGTCTGCAATTAATAACCTTCAGCGAGTAAGTCGCCCGGGGCTCCGCAGATATGTCAATGTGGAAGAAATGCCCACCGTTTTAAACGGATTAGGAATCGCCATCATTTCAACTTCTCAAGGAATGATGACCGACAAAGAGGCAAAATCCAAAAATATTGGTGGTGAAGTTTTGTGTTACATTAGTTAAAAGGAGGAATAGATATGTCAAGAATAGGAAAATTACCGATAGTACTTCCGAAAGGGGTTGAAATTTCGAGAGATACCAAATCTAACCTGATTACCGTAAAAGGACCATTGGGCGAGTTGAAACAGTATGTTGATGAAGCTATTTCTCACACTATTGAAGACGGCCACCTTGTGTTGGCTCGTGCTACCGAACAAAAACGCCATAAAGCACTCCACGGCCTCTACAGAGCTCTATTGGCCAATATGATCAAAGGCGTTTCCGAAGGATTTGAAATCAGACAAGAATTGGTGGGTGTGGGGTACAAAGCCGAAGCAAAAGGACAACAACTGGACCTCAGCTTAGGATATTCACACAACATTTTATTTGAATTTCCACAGGAAATTAAGGTTGAAACTATTGTCGAAAAAGGGAAAAACCCCATTATAATACTGAAAGGTATCGACAAACAATTATTGGGACAAGTGGCCAATAAGATTCGTTCATACAGAAAACCGGAGCCTTACAAAGGAAAAGGTATTCGTTTTGTGGGTGAAATTGTTAGAAAGAAGGCAGGTAAATCGGCAGAAAAATAATAAAAAGGAGATAAGAAGATGGCTTATAATCAAAAAACATTCAGAAGAAACAGAATCAAGCAACGGGTTCGCAACACAATCAGTGGTACACCCGAACGCCCGAGAATGTCGGTTTACAGAAGTAATCGTGACATTTATGTACAGATTATCGATGACCTTGCAGGACACACTTTGGCTTCGGCATCGTCAGCAGTTGCAGAGATTCGTGATCAAAAGATAACCAAACGTGAAAAATCAACGCTTGTGGGCAAAGCTATTGCTGAAAAAGCAAAAGCTGCCGGCATCGAAAAAGTTGTATTCGATCGTAACGGTTATTTATATCATGGTAGAGTTAAATCTTTGGCTGAAGCAGCTAGAGAAGGTGGTTTAATTTTCTAAAAGGAGGAATATGTCAAATAATAATATGCAAAAAGTAAAAACAACCGATATCGAATTTAAAGATAGGTTAGTTGCAGTAAACAGAGTTACCAAAGTTACTAAAGGGGGAAGAACGTTCAGTTTTTCAGCCATAGTAGTAGTGGGTAATGAAAACGGGATTGTCGGTTACGGCTTAGGAAAAGCAAAGGAAGTATCCGCAGCGATTCAAAAAGGAATCGACGATGCCAAGAAGAATTTGATTAAAGTTCCGATTTTAAAAGGAACCATTCCTCATGCCCAAGAAGGTAAATACAGCGGTTCAGTTGTATTTATGAAACCTGCTGCTCCCGGAACAGGAGTTATCGCCGGTGGTGCTATGCGTGCTGTATTGGAAAGTATAGGCGTGAAAGACGTGTTGGCAAAATCTAAAGGTTCTACCAATCCACATAGTGTGGTTAAAGCAACCATCAATGCGTTGTCTCAAATGCGTGATCCTTACACCGTAGCACAAGTTCGTGGAATCGGTTTAGATAAAGTATTTAACGGATAATCAGTAAGATCTTTTTACAAGATTTCCTTATAGTAAGAAATCTCGGAATTTAATTTTCGAGATTTTTTTTATTTTTATTTTTTGGGCGGGCCGGCTTCGCCGTCGGTCTCCGGTTCCAAGTCCGCAGACAAAAGCCGTGTTGCCGCAAAACCGCAAAAAGAGCTTCCTCCGGTCGCTTTTTTGCGGTAGCGGCACATCGTCTTTTGTCCTTGCGGGCTTTCCACCTACGCCCTCCCGCAGGGGAATGGCAACGGAATTGAGCAATAGTACCGAGT
>CAZWCI010000072.1:0-3801 GCA_964632815.1 uncultured Lentimicrobiaceae bacterium
CCAAAATGTGTTTTATTTGAATATACAATTCCACAATCGGTAATCCGGGCACCCCCTGCAGTGTGAATGTCAATTCCTGCAATATTGGAGCACAAAGTGGTACAGTTTAAGTTGGCAATATCTTCCGTGGAAAGGGTGATAATTCCATCGCGGGTTCGGAATGTAACTTGCTCTCCGTAGCCGGTTCCTTGGGTATTGGTCGCGTAAGCTCTAACATAGTAAACAGTATCCGGCAATAATTTGTAATATCCTTCCATCGAATCTCCAATCATTCCCGAGAAATGTCCAAATCCAACCACCGAAGCGGTATGATTGCCTCCGACAAGCGGGTGGGGTGTTAAGCTCCAGCATATACCTGCTGCAATAATTCCGGATTGTCCCACATCGGTTATTTCGCCATTTCCGATACCGTAGAATGCATGAACATTCGTCACTGGATGCGTTCTGACTGTAGGAACGACATGATCAAACTGACTGCTGTCGACATACATTGTATTCCATGCTAGAGTGCCATTATTGCCCACAATCAAATATTGTCCGGGGAGGCCGACCGGTAAAACATCCCAAGTTTGTGAATTAGCATTCCAATATAAAATATCCCCGCCATTTTGGCCAGTCGGGCGATTTGTAATATTTTGAAAATCAACACTTCCTGCTTCTTGAGCATATAAAGCGTATGGAATACTTAATATTTGCTGACTGCCTGTGACATTGTAATTTTGTCCTCCGCGAAGGTCCGTCCCCATTTTGAGATAATAGGGGCCGGCTGACCAATCTATGTATTGGAAAGAACATCCAACACAAGGAGTCCCGGTTCCAATTTCAATGCTGATTAATCCGTTTGCATTGGTTGTAGGGGTGTGAGTTTCAATATATACAGGTAATCCGTTGGGTGAATATTGCATGATGGAAATTTCTACGCCAATGGTTTGGTTGACCACTAATTGATTCGAGGCATTTCGAATCACAGCCTGATAAGACATCTTCTGAGGTACTTGTGCCAAAATAATAGAAATACCGATCAGTAGAAATATAAATAACAATATTCTTTTCATATAGAGCATCAATCTTTATTTGTGTAATGCTATCATCAGCAATTTAAGTTTGCAAAAATAACATTATTTTTCATATACTTTGATAATTACATGTTTTTCAATAATTCACCTACAACAAATGTACTTCCGCTGATAAAAATCAAATCATCCGGTTTTGCATTCTTTAAGGCTAATTGATATGCATCAAGTACGCTGCTCCCCATTTTTATATCTAATTCTGCCTTTTTCATTAAGTCATGCAGTTGCCTGATATTAAGAGCTCTTTCGATATCTGCTTGACAAATATAGTAGGTTGTATGTTGTCTTGGTAAAATAGAGAGTATGGAGTCAATGTCTTTATCATTTACAAAGCCAATAATAAAATGAGTGTGAGCATAATTGAGTTGTTGAATTTGTGTTGTGATTTCTTGAAAACAGGCAAGATTATGTCCCACATCACAGATAGTCATAGGTTTTTGATTCAAGATTTGCCATCGTCCTTGTAGATGAACATTTTGGAGTACCTTTTCAATTCCGGATGCGATGTGTTTTGTTGGGATGTTAAATTTTTCACAAAAGTAGAGCGTGGCACGAGTGTAGGTAGCTATATTTTTTATTTGATAAGCTCCTAAAAGAGGACAACGGATATTTTCTCCAAGCAGTTTATTTTGGTACTCTATCGAGATATGTTGAGATAATGGTTCAGATTTCTGATTATCTGACAGATAGACTTTAACCTCTTCGGTCGTAAAAATTGTTGATTTTTTGGTTGAAGCAATTTTAGTAAAAACCGGAAAACTCTCTTCATGATATTCTCCGATTACCACCGGAATCCCTTCTTTGATTATCCCTGCTTTTTCGAAAGCAATTTCCGATATACTATTGCCCAACATAGCAGTATGTTCCAGAGAAATATTGGTGATAACGGAAAGTTCCGGGGTGATAAAATTTGTAGAATCTAATCGTCCTCCTAATCCAACTTCAATAATGGCAATATCAACCTCTTTTTTCCGAAAATAATCAAACGCAAGAGCCACCGTCATTTCAAAAAATGAGGGGGCAATTTCTTGCATTTTTGTGCGATGGGACTCGAAAAAGTCAATAACTTCTTTTTCACTGATTTCAATACCATTAACTTTGATCCGTTCACTGAAATCAATCAAGTGAGGAGATGTAAATAGTCCGGTACAATATCCTGCTTCCTGAAAGAAAGAAGCTAAAAGATGGGAAACAGAACCTTTCCCGTTAGTCCCGGCCACATGAACCGTCTTAAAATTTCGTTCAGGATTTCCAAGTATTTTTACCAATTGCTCAATATTTTCCATTCCTTCCTTATAGGCTTTTTGACCTATTTTGTGATACATCGGATAACACTGGAAAATTTCTTCGAGTATTTGTTGGTACATTTGATTAGTTGTTAATCCAAATTACCGATTTCGTGTTGGTGATACGGATAATTTCGATTGCTTGAGAATAGTTGAGTAAGTTCTGTATAATTCTTCTTCGTGGGCGAAATTTTTGGGTTGTTTTAATTTTTTTTAAAGGTGTAATACTACTTTGCATAGGCATATAATATTAATGAATAATATCAGTAATAACGCACTTGAGAATGTGATTATTATATAAAGAAATGAAATTATTCGGAAAAAGAGAAATCTATTTTTTGTGTAAGACCTCTTCTATATACTCGTATGTTGAGAGAAGAATTGTTCCTGTAGAAGTAACTGCAAGTTGATGTTCAAAATGTGCAGATGGTTTTCTGTCGAGCGTTCGTATAGTCCATTGGTCACGATCCATACTGACGCGATGTGTTCCCAGATTAATCATAGGTTCAATGCAGAAAACCATTCCGGGGACAATTAATTCGCCTTTTCCCGGTTTACCGAAATTAGGAACATCCGGTTTTTCATGCATACTTTTTCCAATACCATGTCCGACCAATTCTCTTACGACTCCGTAGCCGAATGATTCAACATAGGATTGAATGGCATGCCCGATATCTCCAATGTGGTTGCCTTTTTTTGCTGCTTCAATGCCTTTGTATAGGGACTCGCGAGTACGGTCAATCAACAGTTGTTTTTCATTTGAGATTTCTCCTACAGCAAAAGTGTATGCATAATCTCCATGATACCCATTCTTATATGCTCCACAATCAACGGATACAATATCTCCTTCTTTTAAAATGTTGGAGTGGGGGATTCCATGAACAACTACATCATTAATTGAAATACACAAAGAGGCTGGATATCCGTTATAACCTTTAAAAGAAGGGACCGCATGATGGTCCCTTATAAATTCTTCTGCAATTCTGTCTAAATATTGGCACGGAACTCCGGGCTGTATATGTTTGGCTACCTCTGCAAGAGTTAGTCCGACAATCCGGGCACTTTCTTTAATCAGTTCAACCTCTTCTGCTTTTTTGAGATGGATTTTATCAAAGATTCCCATTTTATTAGTACATATTTCCGCTCCGCCCTTTAATTCTTCCGGATTTTGTTAATCCATCGTAATGTCTCATCAAAAGATGACTTTCAATTTGTTGTAATGTATCCAAAACAACACCTACCATAATCAGAAGAGATGTACCTCCGAAGAATTGAGAAAACTGTTGGTTAACACCAAATTGTCCCACAATTGCCGGAAGAATTGCTACGATACCCAAAAAGATAGATCCGGGTAATGTAATCCTTGACATGATAGTATCAATAAGTTGTACTGTTTGTTTTCCGGGTTTAGTTCCAGGAATAAATCCTCCGTTTTTCTTTAA
>CAZWCI010000072.1:3901-8465 GCA_964632815.1 uncultured Lentimicrobiaceae bacterium
GGAACTGCTAAAGTCATCAACTGAATCACAATTGATGCGGAGATGTATGGCATAATACCCAACGCAAAAATAGAAGCATTCGAAAATGCTCCTCCTGAGAAGAGATCTAATAAACCAAGCAGTCCTTCTTGAGCCGACTTTGAAAAGGCGGTTAAAGAACCGGGATTAATACCGGGAAGTACAATGTGTGATCCTAAACGATATATTAAAATAATCCCTAAGGTGTAAAGAATCCGCTTGCGTAAATCCTCTATTTTAAATATATTTTTTATAGTTTCTATAAATTTTTTCATACGGGTATTATGATTGAAAATCTACTGTTTTTATGTGAGTTATTCTTCAGAATGAGTGGCTTCAACAGCCGTTTCCGGAGCAATTTCTTTGGGGGCATTCAAAATAGTTACACTCCCTCCGACTTTTTCAATTGCAGCAATCGCTGTTTTTGAAAATGCATGAGCTGTTACTTTTAACTTTGCAGTTAATTCTCCTTTGCCTAATATTTTTACTAAATCTTTCTTTTGCAATAGACCATGCGTACGCATCAATTCGATGGTGATCTCCGTAGCTTTTGTTTTTTCTGCAAGAGCTTGCAAAGTGCTGATGTTGATTGCACTATATTCAACTCGATTGATGTTTTTAAATCCTCTTTTCGGCAATAAACGGTATATAGGCATCTGTCCACCTTCAAATCCGATTTTACGTTTGTACCCTGATCTTGATTGAGCTCCTTTGTGCCCTTTTGTGGATGTTCCACCTTTACCAGATCCTTGTCCTCTTCCTATTCTCTTTGACTGCTTCGTAGAATTTGAAGCAGGTTTTAAACTTTCTAAATTCATTGTTTGTTCTCCCAATTTATTTTAATTTTCAACTTAAATTTCTTCTACTTGAACAAGATGCTTCACTTTTTCAACAATACCCAAGATTTGTGGGGTGCCGGTGTGCTCAACGGTTTGATGCATTTTTCTCAAACCTAATGCCTGTAAAGATCTCTTCTGACGTTCAGGTCTGTCAATGGCACTTCTAACTTGCGTTACTTTAATTTTTTTCATCACGTATGTTTTAAGATAAGGTAATTTTTTATTTTATTTTTTCAATTATTATTCAAAACAATTTTTTAATTCTAAATCCTTTATATATTTGATTTATAGATGTATAAGATATTTTTTTACGCAAAATGGCATACTCCTCATTACACGTAAAAAAGTCGGCAAATATACAATTTTATTTTTATATTACAAATACTTTTTCAATTTTACTTTTTTTCTTGACAATGAATATATAATATAGTCAAACTTTACTTCTTACTCTTAATAGTCTTTTCCCACTTTCCCTTATCATTTTTTTGAAATTTTTCATTGAAAACATAAATAAGTCTGCACGTGATAACATTATTATATTGTTTTCTTGTCTCTTGTTTTGGGGTTCCGACATAAAAATCTCGTGTACGAATCGGAGCTATAGAATACTGATAACGAATGTCAAACTTTAATCCTTTCCAAATCCTAATTTTGACGTCAGCCAATATACTCCATTCATTACGTGAATAGATATTTGAACGAATGGAAGTTGTTCTGGTCCATCCGTTTTCAATCTCCTTAATATTAACCAATCTTCCCCATGCGGCACCGGCTCCAATACTCCAGCCCGTCCGAAAATCCTCATAATGAAAAGTAAGAGGAATTTCTACATAATCAAGTTGTAATTTATACTTAATTTTCGAATTGCACGGGACTTCTTTGTTAATGTTGAGGTCAGGAGGACAACTGTCACACATACTGGAAACATAGTATTTGCGATAGGAGCCTTTCTGACTGTAAAGAAGTTCTACTGTTGCCGTCCAATGTTGTTTCTTATCCAAAGGCAATGATACTGCTGCCCCGGCATGAATCCCCGCCTTTCGAAATCCGTAAACTTCATCCCCATCTACTTGTGAGATGTTTGCTCCGGCGATAATCGATCCTAAAAATTGCTGGGAATAACTCGCTTCAGTAAGGAGTAAAATACATATAAGATAGAGTGCTTTTTTCATTTTCTTTTATTGGAAAAAAAATCAATTAATAGTTGGGAGCATTCTTGTTCTTTGATCCCTTTTGTTACGATGGTTTTCGGATGAAGTACAGGGGAACTGAGTTGTGTATATCCTTTTTTGGGATCCGATGCTCCGTAAACCAAACGACCAAACTGTGCCCACGCGATGGCCCCTGCACACATGACACAGGGCTCTAAAGTTACATATAATGTGCAATCTTTTAAATATTTAGCTGCCAATGTATTGGCCGCTGCCGTGATAGCTTGTATCTCTGCATGTGCGGTTACATCTTGCAGCCGTTCCGTTAAGTTATGCCCCCGCCCAATTATTCTGTCCTGTAATACCACTACCGCTCCGATAGGAATTTCACCTTCCATTAAAGCTTCTTCCGCTTCATTATATGCTTTTTGCATGAAATATTCATCAGAGAATTCCATCTTACGTGGTTTGAGTTCTTTTATGTTTGTACGCTTTGAATGTGTTTAATAATAAAGATGCCATCGTCATCTGCCCTACACCTCCGGGAACAGGAGTGATATAAGCAGCTTTCCTGGAAACTTCATCGAATTGAACATCTCCGCAAACCCGATAACCCTTCTCACGAGTGGAATCCTCTATCCGGTGGATGCCAATGTCAATTACAGTTGCACCTTCTTTTATATAATCGGCGTCAATCATCTCGGCTTGTCCGATGGCAACCAATAATATATCGGCTTGTGCACAAACTTCCTTCAAATTCTTTGTTTTACTATGACAAATGGTAACTGTGGCGTTCCCGGTTGCTGATTTTTCGGCCAATAATAAAGCCAATGGTTTTCCCACAATTGCACTTCGTCCCAAGACAACACAATGCTTACCTTCGGTTTCAATATGACTCCGTTTAATCAATTCAATCGTTCCTAATGGTGTCGCAGGAATGAACAGGGCATCTCCAGTGACTAATTTGCCAATATTTGAGGGATGCATACAATCTACATCTTTGTCCGGATTTATCCGCTCAATAATTCGCTTGGATGATAAGTGTTTCGGAAGCGGCATCTGAATAATGTATCCGTCCACTTCACTATCTTGGTTTAAAAAATCAATAATGCCCAGCAACTCTTCTTTCGTTACTTTTTCGGGACATTGATATATGGAGGAGATAAATCCAACTTCTTTGCAAGTTCGCTCTATCGAATTAATATAGGTCTTTGCTGCACTCTCTTCCCCTACAATAACAGCGGCTAAATGTGGTACTTCCTGCCCGTTGTCTACCAACGATTTTACTTCTGTGGCAATTTCTGTTTTAATCTCATTGGCAATTTGTTTGCCATCTAATAGTGTCATGGATCGTTTTTTTATTAATGATGCAAAAATATAAAAATTAGCAATATAAGTATATAAGAAGAGCTCGCTTTAATGTGCAATAATGATTTTTTTGGTGTGTACTCGGTTAAGTTGATCTTGAATGCGAAGAATGTAAAAACCTGCCGATAAATGCTCCGTCGAAAGGGTAATCGGCACATCACAATTGTGTGCTGATGCAATTTTTTCTCCCGTTACAGAGTAAAAGCAAATTTCCTTTATTTTTTCTATGTAGCCATCAATAACAATTTTCTCGTTTGCAGGATTCGGATATATTTCTATTGAAGAAAATGCATAATTTTCAATTGAAATATGAATGTCCGGCGGAGTGGTCCCCTGGAAGTAACTGAGGCCTCCGGCATAATTCCCGACCAAAAGATCTGGAAATTGATCGTGATTTAAGTCACAGACATTAAGTCCTGCCCGAATGCCCTCAGAAATTTCATATCGCTGGTTCTCCGCAACCTCAAAAATTGCATCCTCTACAAGTTCAAAAGTGCCGTCAAGATTATGGTCTATATTTTTGTAATATGCTATTTTTCCTTGTTCATTCCCGCAAAAAAGAACTGTCCGGTCATCTGAAGTCCGAAAAAAGAACGGAACCGAATAGCCAAAATAAGAGAGTGTGAAGTCTCTTACATCAACACCTCCCAATTGTGACGTAATGAGTTCAAATGCCGGAATTGTATTCGTGGAAATATCGCGATAATAGGCAATATACCCCCGCCGATTCCCAATGAGTAAATCTTTCTTTCCATCCCGATCTAAATCGAAATATTGCGGAGTGCTGTAATTCTCCACCGAAATGTCTCCGTAAATGAGCGATTCTTCAAATTGAGGCAGGGCTCCGCCGGCTACCGTGTTCCTGAATAAAAGCAAATTCCCGTTTCGATTCCCGCACAAAAGGTCAATAGTGCCATCGCCCGTAAAATCTCCGAAAACAGGATATAATGCCTCATGCCCGTAACCTCTTAATTGTCCGAAATCATCGGTGAGCAAACGAAACGCCGGAGCAGTGTCTTGTCCGATGTTTTCATAGTAGGCAATCGAAGAAGAATAATAGGAGGCCAAATAGTAGTTGTAGAATGTAGAACTGTCATATGTCCCATAATTTGCGATGAAGAGATCTTCCAACCCGTCTCCGTTCCAGTCAAATAAAATAGGGTAGGCCCCGCTCCCCACATCAATCAT
>CAZWCI010000073.1:0-5114 GCA_964632815.1 uncultured Lentimicrobiaceae bacterium
TTGATCTTCATTTTTTCCTGATTTTGTGTCTCTGTCGGGACAACAACCCCTCCATTCATAATTTTCTCTCTGTACCTCCGTGTTCTCTATGGTGTTTCTTACCACAGAGGCACAAAGAACACAAAGAATTCCTCTGAATTTGTGTTGGATATCATCTTCCGACACCAATTTTATACTGCTCCTGAATATTTCCATCTTGCAGGTGCCTGCTTCTATGCCGCGGGTGCTTGCTTCAGCTTACATTTGCATTTCTACCCGTTACATTTGCATTTCTACCCGTTACATTTGGGTTTCTACCGCTTACAAATGACTTTTAGGCGATTGATTTATCGGATAGGATTAAAACACCATATCAATGTAATTCTTCGTTTGAAAAAAATATTGTTCTGAGGTTCTGTTCACCAATGTATTAAATCGAAACACTTTGAAAGTTAATTTCTCTAGGTAGCAATTGCGTAGGATCGATTCTTAATCAGAGGAAAGTTATATTTCAGTTCATTGAAAAACTACCCCTTAGTCACCGGAAAATCTTCAAGATCAAGTACCGTGGAACATATCTCTATGTCAAACCATTCTGCAAACATTTTGTATGTTCTGTTTTCAGGCCATCTATCTTCATCGGTATACCAATCATTAAGTTCATTCATGAAGATTTTATCATAGTTTTTCTTAAGCCATTTCAAAATAGCTTCATTATCCTCCATTTCTCTTATCAGGTAGATGTTATTATCCTCCTTTGATGAGAATGGGGCATCTTCCGGATAAATAGAATTCAATCAATCGAAGAAGGGCTTTTTCTTTCTCACGATGATCACATTCCTGTCGATGGCATCATAATAATAGGGGATTGGTTCATTATTCATAATTTTGTGGGATTTGTTTCTTTATTTTCTTTTGTACAAGGAATGGCGGGATGGTTAGTTGCTGATTTATAAGTGTTAGCTATTGTCTGTTGTACTTTGCAAAATAAGCATCAATTTCTGGTCTTAATTCTAATCCGATTCTTTCAAAAATATCAAGTAAATCGTTATATACACCATGTCCACCAAGAAAATCCCAAAACTCTTCAGCAACTTTTAATTCATTGTCCAAGTCGAGCATTCCACGCATTGTCCAACGATTGTATGGTTGTGGCTCGTAAGGATTATAAGGAATTGCAATAATTGTTTGAACATTTGCATTTGGATTTGCTGCAAGTGTTGTCGCCACCCATTCTAAAAGTGTTCTTTTAAATTCTTTGAACCCTCCTGCATTTGGCTTTGCAGTTTTAATGTCAATTAAATAAATTGTTCCATCATGTCCTACCAATTTTACATCAACTTTTGTTGGCTTCACTGTTTTCATTTCTCCTGTCTGGCAAACCGCTCTTATTGCGTTTATTTCTTCAATCTTATTTGGTGAAGACGTAGCAATTGCCAAACTATCCATTATGTTTTGAATTATTCTATGAGCTTCTGATGCAATTTGATTACCTGCTGTTTGTTGAGACTCTGCACTTGCAAATGTGGATAATGCTAAAGCTTTCGCAACTGGTTCAAAAATACTTGTTCCAAAGTTTGTATTCAAGGAATGAATAAATGAAAATAAAGCCATTCTGTCCTGTCCTAGTAATCTTGTATGAAAAGGCATCACTGCTGGCTCAGGATTATAATTTTGAAATTTATGTCTTAAACTGTTTCTTAAAACGGTTTCAACTTGCTGTATTTGTTGTTGTGTTAATGCCATTTATTTTATATTAATTAGTTTAGAAAAGCCATCCCAAATTTTCTTTTTGTTCATCTGAATTGCCTGAATTGGCTTTAGGTTTATTTGCAGCTTTACTGATGTATTTTTTTTACTACAGATTCGATTAAGGTGTGTGTTTATTTCCTTTTTTGCATTGACAGATAAACTCATTATTTCCTTTTTAGATGAAAAATTATCTCAGCATAAGCACCCTTATCTTTTTCAGTCCGGTTTAATACTGGGCGTTTGTATTGATTAACTATTTGCATTCCGGCATTTTCTGCAATTGTCGGATACATATTATATTTGTCATTTGCTACAAGAAATACATCATAGTTATCAACAAAAAATCTCTTTGCATTATTTAAAACTGCACTTATTCCTTCAATATAGCTTTGCTTTGCTTCTCTACCTTGCCCTTTGAAAAGTGGTCCAATCTCCAATTCGTCTTTGCGTTTAAAACCGAATAAATCATAAGCGTAAGCGTGTTGCTCGTGATAATCAATTAAACCAACATAAGGTGGCGATGAAAATATTCCTTTAATTTTTTGTTTTTTAACTAGTTTTGCAAAATCGGGATTAAGTTTTTTAAGACCTTCGATTATGTCAATATTTCTGCTGTCACCTGTCAAACATGTATGGAAAGTGTCCTTCCTGATTTTATCGTATTGAACTAATCTTTTTATGGTATCTTTAGAATATGATTCCCACCATTTAAAAATCGAAAACAATGGCTTACATATTTTTCCATGTTTACCACAGTAATAAGTTGCAGTTATTGGCTCAATTAATGTAGCTAAATCTGCATGTGTTGTTGCTCTGCAACTTCTAATTGTACGACTTAGGATAACGCTAACAATTTTCTTGGTGTCAGAATTTTTAATCTTTTTGATTTCATCAAACACAAATTGAATTTCATCCCTGATGTGTTGAGTATACCATTTGTCAAGGAATGAATCTTCTTTATCTTGACGCAATTTAATGTCATACTTCTTTACGAGCTTATTGAATGTTGGCAAAAACTCCTTTTCTTTTTCTGCACCATAACTTTTTTCGTCAATCTCCTTGCGTTTTACTTTGTATTTGTATTCGGGAACTGGAAAATATTTGTTATTGAAAATATATAACTCTTTCAAAAGTCGGTCTTCAAATTCAAGAGTTTTATGGTCAGCTAAAAATAGTTTTAATGCTTTAGAAATTCTGTTTATTTCAGTTTGAATATCAATGAGATTGTATTTAGTAACTTTGCAATTTCCAATTAGAGCATTAAAAGCAGAAATGTCGTTTCCTATTGCATGAATTCCAAGTTCGCATGCTTGAACCAATGTTGTACCACTTCCTGAGAATGGATCATAAACGATGTCCCCTGATTTAAAGTAAACTTCTTTCTTAAAGTTGTCTGTGTGTCCATCTAAAAAGTATTCTACTAATTGCGGGATAAATTTTCCTTTGTATGGATGTAGCCGGTGTACATGTTTTGTCGTTTCAGCTTCTGTGTATTGTTCGAACGATAAAGCCCAATTTAAGTCATTTCCTAGTTGTTCTTTCCATTCTTCTTGCCGTGATTTTTTTTTATCTTTATAATATTCTACTAATTCCTCTTTGAGGATTTGTGTTGATCCGTTTTCTCCAATTTTTTTAATTCTACCATATTGAATTAGGTAAGAAATGTTAGCAGTAGTAACATTCTTTTCCAAATATTTTGTTGCCCATTGGCTTGCCTCTTTAATTGATAATAGTTCTGCCATTTTATTTGTTTATTGTTACCCCGTATTTAATTGATTTCTCAGCAACTTTAAGTGCTTGTATTCCTAAGTCTTCATCTTTAAGTTGATATAGAATTTTCTCACTCAAATATTGAACAATCAAAGCGTCCTTGTTGATTTCGAGAATTTCAGATAACTTAGTTATTTGTTCCCGTGTTGCTTTTCTTTCGCCTCTTTCTATTTTACTAAGTATAGCTGTATCAATATTAAGTATAGAAGAAACGTGTCGCAAAAGCAATCCTTTCTTTTCTCGTTTTTCTCTTAATATTTCTCCTGTTGTTTTCAATTTGAAAAAAATCAATTGACAATTTTTGTCAAAAATACAACTTTTTATTTAACCAAATAATTATGATAATATAAAACTTATCAACAATCAAATAATTTTTTTGAGTAGAGTGGTGGTGGTGTAGCATCTCCCACTTTTTGACTTTTTAGCAAAAGCAAGAATTAAAAATCAGTATATTAGGCAAAATATTTTATTGTTTGAGACCGGAGGAAGCTCCTTTTGCAGCTTTGCGGCATCACGGCTACCGGCTG
The DNA here is from genome assembly GCA_964632815.1 of uncultured Lentimicrobiaceae bacterium. Taxonomy (GTDB): domain Bacteria; phylum Bacteroidota; class Bacteroidia; order Bacteroidales; family WCHB1-69; genus DUOL01. Next base: position 4,029 of record CAZWCI010000073.1, read on the forward strand.
CGGACTTGGAACCGGACGCCGGCGGCGAAGCCGACACGCCCTCCAAAAAAAATATAATCAAATACAAAAGTTTATATCAATTGTGCTTTTTGTTTTTTATAAAAAAATTGTACTTTTGCAACTCTAATAAAGAAATGGAGGACTATGGCGTTTCGTAAATTTTTAATTACAACTATTCTCGTAAGTATTTTCTTACCAGGTTTTTCGCAAAAAAACGGCTATAAAATTCAAATTACGATTTCCGATGTTCCTGATGAGATGCTTTACCTTGTTGGAAATTACGGAGAGAACCAATGGATTGCCGATAGTGCTGCCGTGAATGGAAAGTTTACGGCCGTATTTAAAGGAGAAGAAGCGCTCCCGTCCGGAATATACATAGTTCAGAATAAAGCACAACAAAGCTATTTGGATTTGATTATCGATCAAAGTCGCCATTTTTCTATTGCCACTTCCATGGACAAGCTATTGAAAGAGAGGGTTATTAAAAAATCTCCCGAAAATCAACTCTTATTTGAAGTGGAGAAAGCTGCTTTTCTGTCTGTTTTATTGCCTACGGAATCTTCTGCCATAGAACAATATGCGGATCTTTCGCCCCAAACGCTTTTGTCTAAGTTTTTAAAAGCAGTGCAACCTGTGAAAGTTCCTTCATCACCGGAACTTGATTCTACTCAAATACATCAATACAAGGTGGCGTATTTTTTTGATGGAATAGATGTGAATGATGCGCGACTTTTGCGAGTGCCTATGCTTCCCGAAAAAGTGTTTTCCTATTTTACGGAACTGCTTCCGCAACAACCGGATACGTTGATTGAAAGGATAACGGCGTTTTTGGATGGGATTCAAACGAAGGAGGTTTTTGATTATTATCTCGAAAAATTGTTTAAAGAATATGCCGGCTATCATACCGATTATGACTTGGATGCGGTTGCGGTTTATTTGTATGACCGCTACTGTGCCAAAGGGTTGTGCTCTTTTATAACGCCTGATTATGAAAGAATTACGTGGAAAAAAATGGAGCGTAAACGAAAACTTTTGCCCGGACAACAAGTGCCTTTTTTGGAAGCTTATGATCGGGAAGGGAAGGTG
>CAZWCI010000073.1:5214-8451 GCA_964632815.1 uncultured Lentimicrobiaceae bacterium
AAAATAAAGAAAAATGAAAAAGAGTATTGTAGTTTTATTAATGATTTTGTTGGGAATGGGAGGCGGATTACTCCATGCTCAAAAAGGGAAGAAAGGGAATGACACGCCCAAAACGGAATTACGTTTTTTGGTGAAAGATGCCTCGGACAGTATTGTCTATCTGGCGGTTCATTTTCGCGATAAGCTGATTTTGAAAGATTCGGTGGCTCCTGCGGCTCCCGGAAAGTATGTTTTTACCCCCGCAACGCCTTATCAAGAAGGTTTGTATATGTTGGTAGGACAAAATAAGAGACCGTATTTGAATTTTATTATCGAAAAGAATCAAAGTTTTTCTATTACCTGCGATACGTCAGGAGATGTGCGAAATGTGATTATTGTTAATTCTCCCGAAAATGTGGAAGTGCTTAAATTTCAACAAAAAAGTGTGGAAAGTCAGAAAAAAGCAATAGAACTTCGAAATAACAGGGCCGAAGCAAAGAAAAAGGGGAATGAAGAACTTGCTGCAACTTATGCGAAGCAAATGGACGATTTGAATAAGGAGATGGAAGCTTTTATAGAAGCATTGATTGCGGCCAACCCGGACTATCTTTTTTCGAAAATGCAACGTGCCTATAAAGCTATTCATGTTCCGGATCCTCCTAAAAAAGAAGATGGCACCATCGATTCCAATTTTCAGGCAATTTACTACAGAACTCATTATTGGGATTATGTAGATTTGGGCGACGGCCGCTTGCTCTATACGCCGGTACTTGAGCCAAAGATTAATGATTATTTCACCAAAGTGCTCTACTACCAAGAAGCGGATACCATTGCTAAATATGTGGATATGGTGCTTGATCGCGCAGCTAAAGATTCAGTGTCTTATCGTTTTTTTCTCGAATGGCTCTCCTATAAATTTGAGTCGAGCAAGGTAATCGGTCATGATGCGGTTTTTGTGCATATTGTAAAAAACAACCAAATGCAAAATAAATGCAAGTGGATGGATGAGGATTTGGTGAGAAAATACGAGAAACGTGTCAAAAATCTGGAACCTATTTTAATTGGCAAAACTGCAGTGGAAATGATTATTCCCGATACGGCGCAAAGTGATGATTTTAATCGCTGGTACTCTTCCTATAATCTTACAAAACCTTATGTCATTATTTGGTTTTATGATCCTGATTGTCCTACATGTAACAAAGAATCTGCGAAGTTGAAAATCTTATACGATTCTTTGGAAACTGCCGGAGTGCGTAATTTTGATGTATATGGCATTGCAGCCGATAAAGATATTGACCGTTGGAAAAAATATTTGAAAGAAAAAAAATTCCCATGGATAAATGTCGGTGGAATGAAAGCAAATGTAGATTATATGTCTGCATATAACATTTATGAAACAGGGACTCCTTCTATGTTTATTATGGATAACAAAACCAAAAAGATTATTCTGAATAAACGAATTGACATGAATAATATTCCACAATTTTTGCAACAATACGAACGAATTCAAAAACTGCAAAAGAAGTTGTAAGTAATTTTTTTTAGTTAGGTATAAAAAAAGGGAACTCTTTAGGAGCTCCCTTTTTTAGGGTCTAAAAATTTATTTTATTCCGTAATTGTTTCATCAACAAATGTTCTACTGATAAATTCACGGTCATATTGGCGAAGTGCTCCGGGATGATTTTCAATATCTTTCAAGTTTAAATAAATCTCTTCAGCAGTAGCTTCTTCTTCAACTTGTTCATCAATATACCAATTCAAAAAGCTGATGGTTGCATAATCTTTAATCTCTAATGCCGTATGCATAAGATCATTAATACGTCCCGTAACAATCTTTTCGTGTTCTAAAGTACTTTTGAAAGCTTCGGAGGGAGATTTCCACTCAGAGGGAACGCCTTCGATTGGTTGAAGTTTTACGCTTCCTCCACGGTCGTGAATGTAACGTAACATTTTCATGCCGTGAGAGATCTCTTCTTGGTATTGTACATACATCCAATTCGCAAAACCGGTTAATCTTTGTTCCGTAAACCATGATGACATACTTAAATATAAGTATGCAGACCAGAATTCAGCATTTATCTGATCATTAATCTCTTTTTGCATTCTTTCATTCATTTTAATCTAATTTTTTAATGAGGTTATAAATTTATTTTCTTGCAATAATAACAAGAATAATTTGAATTAGTTCAACTTTAGAAGCATTTTTTGAAAGAAAATTTAATGTCCATGTAAATAATTTTATTTAATATTGCAGTTTTAAAAAAAATGACTGTTTAAAATCAGTATTAAAAATTAGCTATTAATTATAATTAAGACCATTATGAAAAAAATTGCAACGGCTGTACTTTTGGGGCTTTCTTTATTGGCAGTTCCTATCTCTTATTATTATTTCGGACCGGCCTTAAATCCTTTTACCGGGGAAGTGCTAGAAATCCTTTTGTATATCATGGGATTTTCAGCTTTATATTGTTTTGTAGTGGGCGAATTAACGCTCAATAATAGTCAGGTGGATAAGTTATGGAGCATTTTGCCTATTATATATGTTTGGATTGTAGCTTATTATGGGGATTTTACCCCGCGTTTGATTTTAATGGCGTTATTGGTTACCTTTTGGGGTGTTCGGCTTACTGCAAATTTTGCACTCAAAGGAGCATATCAATGGCGTTTTTGGACGGGTGAAGAAGATTACAGATGGCAAGTGTTGCGCGCAAAAGATGAATTTAAACCCCGTTGGAAATGGATGCTCTTTAATTTGCTTTTTATTAGTCTGTACCAAAATTTCTTAATTTTATTGTTTACGTTACCGGCACTCATTATTCTTCAGTTTCCGGAGACTTCTTTGGGATGGTTGGATATTGTGGCAGCCGTGTTGGTTTTCGGTTTTATCGTTTATGAAATGATTGCGGACATTCAACATTGGAGATTCCAAAGCAAAAAATGGTCGCTGATTCGTTCCGGTCAGGAACTCACTGAACCTTATAAGAAGGGCTTTTTGGATAAAGGATTATGGGCATGGAGTCGCCACCCGAACTATTTTGCGGAACAAGCGATATGGGCTTCGTTTTATATTTTCAGCATTGCCGCCGGAGCTCCTGTGTTCAATTGGACCATTGCCGGAGCAATCTTACTAATAGTCCTTTTTCAAGGAAGTTCCGCTTTAGGGGAAGAACTTAGTTTAGGCAAATACCCTGCTTATCAGGAATATCAAAAACAGGTTTCTAAATTTATTCCCTATTTTCGTAAAAAATAATAGAAATC
>CAZWCI010000074.1:0-6407 GCA_964632815.1 uncultured Lentimicrobiaceae bacterium
TAATCAAGAATTAATGGAATAATAGGATGCTTATGCACCAATTTGGCCAATATTTCTTCACCTGTTTGGTATTGTTTTGTTTTGGTCAGTTTTGCATTTTCGATAATGTGCAGATGCTTGAATAAGACTTCGCCCAGTTGTTTTGGGGAAGCAATATTAAATTCCATTCCGGCCAATTCATGAATTTGTGCTTCCAACTCCTGTATCTCTTTTGTCAACTCCTCGGCATTTTGTGCCAAAATTTGCGTATCAAGAGTAATTCCGGTGTATTCCATATCTGCCAATACTTCAGCAAGAGGCATTTCAATATTTTGAAAAAGAAGATTGCTCTTTGTCTCATCTAACTCCTTCTTTATCAAAGGGAAAATTTGTGCGTATATTTCCACTTTTTCTCCTGCAATGTCCATTAGTTTTTCTTTGGATATCGAAGATTGTAACTCCTCTTTATTGAGAGTCATCATCGAATAGTGCAAATAGGTCTCCGATAATTTTTCGAGCGCATGATTTTGCTCGGGCTCAATTAGATAATGTGCTATTTGCAGGTCAAAAAACTGAGTCTTCGGAGCTATTTTTAAGACTTTAAAATATTTATAAAAGGTCTTTACATTACAAGTTACGATTTGAAATTCATTTTCAAAGATTGATTGAAGTATCGTGAGGTAATATTCATGTTTATTTTCAAAAAAATGATAATAAACAACTGATTCAGATGTGGAAAATGTAAATCCGGTCATCCGATTTTCCCAAGTAATCCATTCAAAAAAGAGCGGTTTTTCGGCAGATAAATTAAGATTTTTAAATTCTTCGACATTTAAGATTGGTCGGAAGTCGTGTGTTCGTTGTTTAAAATTGGAAAATAAAGAAATAGGTTCCATTTGAGGAATTTCCAAAATAGGTGAAAAAAGATCTCCGGTTTGATTAGGTATATTTCCTGCGTGTAGTGTTTCATAATCTTTTAGGACTCTTTGAAGTAATGTTCTAAATTCCAATTCATTGAAAATAGAAGTCAGGCTATTTAAATCGGGACCTTGATATTTCATTAGATTAAAATCATAGTCGATAGGAACATCTAAAATAATAGTTGCCAACATTTTTGATAACAAGGCTTGCTCTTGATGGTCTATCAGCAGTTGTTTCAATTTTTCATTATCTACTTGATCAATACTTTGGTAAATATTCTCAATAGAACCGAACTCTTTAATCAATTTTTTTGCTTTCACTTCTCCAATATTCGGAACTCCCGGAATATTATCGGAACTATCTCCCCAAAGACCAAGAATATCAATGAGTTGTTCCGGTCTTTCGATTTCATATTTAGCACAAATTTCGTTTACTCCGATTACCTCTGCTTTTTGTCCGAATTTAGCAGGCTTATAAATGAAAATCCGTTCCGAAACAAGTTGTCCGTAGTCTTTATCGGAAGTCATCATATAGACTTTAAAATTCTTTATTTCAGCATGTTTTGCAACAGTTCCAATGATGTCATCAGCTTCATATCCATCCATCAACAGAATAGGAATATTAAAAGCTTCAATAATTCTTTTAATAAAAGGGATGGAATTTATAATATCTTCGGGAGTTGATTCCCGATTGGCTTTATAAGCTTCAAAGTCGGCATGTCGCAAAGTAGGAGAGCCGGTATCGAAAGAGACGGCAATATGGGTGGGTTTTTCATTTTTAATAATATCATAAAGTGTATTTGTAAATCCTAAAATAGCGGAGGTGTTTACCCCTTTTGAAGTTCTTCTGGGAGATTTAATCATGGCATAATAAGCTCTATAAATCAATGCCATCGCGTCTAATAGGAATAATTTAGGTTCCATAATTTATAATACTTTATGAATGAATTTGTTAAGTTAATTGTTTTTGGAAAGCGATTCGTTTATTTCCGTTGCAAAGATAAATAGTTCCACAGTATTGATATCCGTTTTTAGTCAGCAATTTTCTCATAGGTAGATTCTCAATATGCGTATCCACACGAATATTGAGCAAATTCTTTTTTAGAGACATGATTTCTAATTCATTGAGAATTAACTTCGCAACTCCTTGATTACGAAATTTTTCACTTACGGCCATGCGATGCAATACGGCATAAGGTTCATTATTTACCCACTTGCCGTCATAAATAGTTTCATAGCTTGGTTCATTACGAAAAGATATCATGGCATAAGCTATAATCCTATTTTGATGTGTAATAATAAACCCCTCGTTAGCTGCAATATCATTCATAATCACCGATTGGTCGGGATAATTATCTTGCCATTGATCAATTCCCATCGATTTAAGAAAAGATTGAGCTTCTCCTATAATCTTCATTATATCAGGTAGATGTGAGAGTTGAGCGGCAAATAGTTTCATCTTGATTTATATTTTTTTCGAAGAAGATGTTTGGGTTGTAGGGCGATTAAAAAAGAAAATATGTTGTTCTTTTTTTTCTTTAAGAGTTTTGGCTGAATAGACTTTTTCTCCGGAGTAGGGATCATATCCTAAGTAAAACATTGCGGTGGCGTAAGTCATAGGAGTGGGGGTAAATTCTTGTACCTGCTCAGTGAACAGATTATATTTCGTTGTTTTTTTTGCCAATTCAGCCATATCTTCTTTGGTGCATCCCGGGTGAGATGAGATAAAATAGGGAATTAGCTGTTGGAACTTTCCACTTTTCTTATTTAATTCCGTAAATTTATTAAGAAAATGAATGAATTTTACAAACGGAGGTTTTCGCATTCGCTTCAGTACTTGGTCGCCAGTATGTTCCGGAGCCACTTTAAGACGACCGGAAACATGATTACGCAGGACAGTATCGAGATATTCTTCAAGGTGATATTTCTTTTTAATGTTTTCATTTTCAGATAATAACATATCATATCGAATGCCACTTCCAATGGTAATATGCTTTATTTGGTTTACGAGTGCACTTTTGCGGTATAGTTCGATTAATGGAGCATGATTATAATTCAAGTTCACACAAATTTCGGGAAACAGGCAGGAAGGTCTTTCACAGCGTTCACACAAACTTTTTTTCATTCCTGCCATTTTGTACATATTTGCGGAGGGACCTCCCAAGTCGGTAATATGTCCTTTAAAATAAGGTCGTTGTGTTAAATGGCGAACTTCTTCTAAGATTGAAGTTTCGGAGCGAGAACTTACCTGTTTTCCTTGGTGTGCAGCAATGGCACAAAAACTGCATCCTCCAAAGCAACCGCGGTGCAAAGTGATGGAATTTTTAATCATCTCAAATGCAGGAATATCCCCTCGTTTGGCATATTTCGGATGGGGAAGATTCATCATTTGGTCGAATAAGGCAAAAGAATCCATTTCTTCTTCTGTGGGCGGTGCGTAGGGGGGATTTACTATAATATATTGATTTTTATATGGTTGAATTAAAGTTTTAGGTCTAATTTTATTTGATTCCCGTTCGAAATGCACAAAATTTTCTGCGAAAAATTTTTTATTTTTCAACTCTTGATCATAGGCATGTAGCAAAATAATATCCTTTTCCGAAGTATAGGGATTAATATCGGGTTTAGAGTATGCGATTTGCGGAATATTTTTTAATTCCGAACGCCAATTATTATTTTTAATTGCTTTTGCTACTGCCAAAATAGGTCGTTCTCCCATCCCATAGACCAAAATATCGGCTTTGCTATCAATTAATATTGAGGGCTTTAGACTATCGCTCCAGTAGTCGTAATGGGATAAGCGTCTCATAGAAGCTTCAATTCCGCCTAGGACAATCGGCACATCAGGAAAAAGAGATTTTACCATTTTAGCATATTCGCTTGTAGCATAATCCGGACGAAAGCCTGCTTTCCCTCCTGCGGTATAGGCATCATTACTCCTGAGTCTTTTATTCGCAGTATAGTGATTCACCATGGAGTCCATATTACCGGAAGTAATTCCGAAAAAAAGTTTTGGCGGCCCCAGTTTTTTAAAATCTCTCAAATCGTCTTGCCAATTGGGTTGAGGAACTATAGCTACTTTATATCCGTTTTGATACAAAACTCTTGCAATTACTGCCGTTCCAAATGAAGGATGATCCACGTACGCATCACCGGAAATGATGATAACATCGGGTTGTTCCCATCCAAGGTACTCCAACTCTTTTTTTGTGGTAGGTAAGAAGAATAGTTCTTTTTTATTTGCTTGGTTTTGCATGAGTTTATTAATTAAAATGAAGATTAACAGTTATTTGAGTCGGTTTCTATTAGTTTCTCTAAATATTCTAGTGCTTCTGGAATAGGCAGACTCTTAGAAACAGGAGATTTCCCTTTATAAACAACGAGTCTATCTTTTCCGGCACCGACAACCCCATAATTTGCATCAGCCATTTCTCCGGGGCCATTTACGATGCATCCCATAATTCCGATTTTTAGGCCTTTATATGAAGAAAATCGTTCTTTAACACGTGTAGCGACCTCTTCAATATTGAATTCAGTTCTGCCGCAGGAAGGACAAGATATAAATTCGGCATAAAAAAACTTTATTCCAACTGCTTGTAAAACACTTTGTTCAATATTTTTTATCTCATTTTCCGATAAGTGAATATTTTCAAGATGCAGATCACGAATAGGCTCTTTATAGTGTTCAAAACTACAAATGGATGCTACACCGGCAATAAATTTTTCTATGTCGGGTTCGTTAAGAGAGAAGTGGAGTAGACGATTTTCGTCTATATAATAGCATTCTGAATTTAGTTCATTCAGAATATTAAGAAGTTTACGAGCAAATCGGATTTCATGGATAGGGGCTTCTGTTAAGGAAACACGGATGGTATCACCTAGTCCGTTAAGCAGAAGAGCTCCAATACCGGCGGCAGATTTAGCCCGCCCTTCGAGACCACCTCCTGCTTCAGTAACTCCGATATGTAGGGGATAGAAAGTTCCTTTTGCTTCCATCATTTCCGAGAGTAGCATGTAGGAATCCATCATAAAGCGCACATTACTTGCTTTAAGTGACAGAACAATATTTTTAAAATCAAACGATTCGCAAATATCAATCCATTCCATAGCAGAAGCAGCCATTGCCAGAGGAGTATTGCCGTATTGAGCTACAATTCGATCGGAAAGAGATCCGTGATTTGTTCCTATTCGAATTGCGGTTCCGTTTTCTTTGCATTTTGTCAATAGCGATTTTGCGCGCATTGCTGTGTTTTCAATCGCTTTATTAAGATAAAAATCGGATGTTTCTGTTGAGAATTTATTTCTTTTATCTATGTAATTACCGGGGTTAATCCTAATTTTATCAACGATAGAGGGAAGTGCTTCTGCCACATCGGGCTTGAAATGTACATCTGCAATTATAGGTTGGTCTATTCCTTTTGTTTTTAATATTTTTGTAATCTCTTTAATATGAGGGATATCACTAAGTGATGGCACGGTAATTCTAACAAAATCGGCCCCTTCGTCAAAGAGTTGTTGACATTGATTGATTGTTCGTTCTACGTCGCGTGTAGCTGTGTTGGTCATCGATTGAATCGAAATATGCGATTCTCCGCCAATTATGGCTTGTCCGATGAAACATTTAGAAGTCTTTTTGCGTATAATATTCATGATAAATAATCATTTTCGTTTGCAAAGATACACAATTGAAAAATAGAAGAGAAAAAAAAAGAATAAAACCTGATTCCGCAAATTGAGTTTTATTATTGTATATATATTAATTTTGTAGAGAATAATAATTATAGATTTATAAAATGGATTATTGCCTATTAAAAATTTATTTTTTGTTTTTTTAAAAAAATCTTTTTACGATTTTTTAATAAATCCAAAATCCTTAGAAGAATAAACGATTTCGTAGTTATTTATCATAAATGTTAAAAGTTTTAAAAAATATTATATTGATAATCAGATGGTTATAAAAAAATAGCAAAGAAAACCATTATATTTTCAAATAAATTGAAATTTGGAATTATTTTTTTGTATTTTTGCAAGTTGAATTAGTATAATGAAGAGGAATGTATGAATAAAATGATGGGAAAAATTAAACAAAAAGCACAAAAAAACTTTTTGGCTTTGAGTCATTTATGTTTAAAAATATATTTATAGATAATAAAAAAAAGACAAACAAATAGTAATAATTAAATTCAAAGAGATGAAAAAATTTATGATTTTTTTCCTGATGGTGTTTCTTTACATAGGAACAAGCCAAGCTCGAAGTGAAACGACTACTTTCACAACTGATGACGGGAAAGGATTGACCGATTGGGTCGTGCCTTCACAAGCGTCAAACTCACCTTATTTCATGATAGATGGCATTGATGTAAATCCGGACACTATCTATACAAATGTAAGGAACGTTAACATCGTAAATCGCGATACAGTTCAGGCATCTTTCACTCCGCCCACTGTTTCATTCTTCACTATGAAAGGAACAACTCCCGGAGATACATTATTCTATCCGGGTAATAT
>CAZWCI010000074.1:6507-8372 GCA_964632815.1 uncultured Lentimicrobiaceae bacterium
ACAACCTATTCCTATTTTAATGTTGTGGATTATATTGACACAATTTATGTGGCCGATACATTGTCAGATGTAACTAACTCAGTTATGGCGACAGGGCTTCGTGCTTCAACTTTGGTAAATGAAACAGTTCCTTATCGAGTTATTGACAATGCCGGATTTACAATTAATGCCGGTACGAGATATCGTTGTAGCGAAGGAGCAGTTGAGGTCAGAGTTTTTGATTGGCTGGCGCTCGTCTCAGAAGCTAATATTACCGGATATGAAAATTATAAATTTTCAGGACTTGATTTTAATGAAGAAGAAATTTCTACATTAAATATTACAGATTTTAATTTAGTTTCTTCAGGTCCTAATAGTGCAACTCTTTCTTATACCGATACGGTATTTACGGGAGAGAATGCATATTTGACAATAAAATATTTAGGATATAGTATGGACTTTCCATATCAAGGGACTTTCTGGGCATACGAAAATATTTTAGTATCCGAAAAACCGGAAATCGTATTTAATTCAGTTCGTCCGGATCAAATAAGACCTGATGGAACAATTGATACAATTCTTTGTGCCGGAAGTGAGTTTGTCGTTAATCTTTCAATTAATGGTGGACTTGATTTGGATTTAGGAAATATCAATGCAGTGTTGTCCATCTATAAAAATGGAAGCATGACTCCTGATCTATCAGTTGCGATTGATTCAGGTACCATTACTAATTATTCTTTGGATACTCTTCTTATGGAAAATTCTAATACTAGTTATATCTGTGTATTGGATTATGTTCAAAAGAATGATAATGCTTCTTTGAGAAATTATGGATGCGCTGCTTTAGATACATTTGGCATACGTGCATATACTGTTCCGGTAGTTGATTTCAATATTGCCGACAGTTTATACACATCTGGTAGTGCTGATTCACTTGAAGTTTGTGTGGGATACAATGCTCCTATCTCTTTTGTAGGTACTGTTGATACCAATTTTAGAGATAGTATCATGGATGTTAATTTCATTTTTGGAAGCAGAATTGAAACAGTTCAAAAACCAAGTGGAACAGTTTTGGTTTATTTGAATGATACTGTTTTTGATATTCAACAAGATACAACAATTATTTGTGAAATTCAGATTAATGATCTTTGTTCAAGTATTGATACTTTTACTATCGCAACAGGGGTTCCTGAAATGACAATTACTTTTGCCGATACAACTGTATTTTGTGCAACCGGTGATTCATCACTTTTATTGTATGAAAATATTGAACCTTTAATTAACGGAAGAGCCGTAAACGGCAGTGCTCGTGCATATATTGAAGCCGTACAACCTGCTCCTGTGGTTCCTGTTGAACCAATCGTAGTATTCGATTCAGGATTAGTATCTGTTGATTTTAGTGTATTAACAATTACAGAACCTATCGTCTACAAATTAGTAATTGAAGATTCAGGTTCTTTGGGATGTTATGTTAAAGATTCAATTTGGTTTATTGCCAATCCTCCTCTTACAGTTGAATTTGTTGATACAAATACTTTCTATCCTGTTGTTTGTGCCGGAGGAGAAAATACAATTACAGCAGTAATTAAAAATTTCAACACCGGATATGAACCATTGTTAGATTTTACATATTCATGGGTTAAAGATACGACTGTAGCAGGTAGTGATACTTTAGCACCGGTAGTGATATCTTCGATTAATGATAGCATTATTGAATTAACCAATGTGCTAAATGGAATTGGTGAATATACATATTATCTTATTTATGAATTAAACGGTGGACAATGTGCCGGAATTTCGGACTCGATAACAACGACTGTAGTTGAAACGCCTACCTCCAATTTACCTACCGATACTACAATTTGTTTTGAAAGTTCATTTACAGT
>CAZWCI010000075.1:0-8331 GCA_964632815.1 uncultured Lentimicrobiaceae bacterium
ATTACTTTCGTTAAAAAAGAATATCTTTGTACATATAATTTAAAACCATAATAATTATGAAAAAAGCAATTGGACTTCTTTTTATCGGAATTGGGTTTATCTGTTTGGCTAATTCATGCAGCAAAAGTTGTACTTGTACAAGATGGGCTGACGGAGAGGTTAAAGAATCCATTACCGTTCCCCTTTATGGCGAAGATAATAACTTGTGTGAAAATAAAAATACACTGGTTGAAATTGGCGGTAAAAAAACCGGATTGGAATGTAAATAGGTTCGGTACGATACCATCGTTTTTATTCTTCCTATTGATATATTAATCAACAATATATCTTCGGAGCACTGCGGGAACAAGTTCCTGCGTGAGGTCGCAGGCGGAAAGCCCGCAAGGACGGAAGCCGATGTGCCGCTGCCGCAAAAAAGCGACCGGAGGAAGCTCTTTTTGTGGCTTTGCGGCAACACGGCTACCGGCCGCGGACTTGTAGCCGGAGACCGACGGCGAAGCCGGCACGCCCAATAAAAAAAATTATATATTTGCGACATAATATTAGAGGAAACGATTAATAACAATTCATATTTGAGACTCCTCAATGAAGGAAAGAATTAAAGGCATCGCAATCTTACTATTTTTTATCGTTGTTGCTTTTGTTTATCATCATAAATACATCAACGAATTTCCCTCGCACATTCATGCATGGGCTCAATCAGATAGATACGCATTATCATTAGGATTTTTAGATAATGGTTTGAATTTTTTCAAGCCACAAACTTTTGTGTACAATCATCAGTTTCCCGATAAATGGGAAGTTCCCTCGGAGTATACAATTACGGCCGTCAATTTTCCCATTCATGATTATATTCCGGCATTGCTCATGAAAGTCACGGGAAGTACTTCGCCATGGGTGTTTCGTATGTACATTTTATTGTACAGCTTTTTAGGACTATTTTTTTTATTCAAATTAACATTCTCCATAACAAAGGATTATGTAAAATCTGCATTTGCGGTATTATTTGCGGCCACTTCTCCTGTATTTGTATACTATCAGGCCGGATTTCTCCCGACAATTCCATCATTGTCTAATGCCATTATCGGTATCTTTTTCTATTATAAATACTTATGCGAAAATAGAAATAAACATTTTTGGTTCAGCCTGATGTTTCTTACCTTGGCAGCACTTTCCCGAACCACTTTTGCCATTCCTATTGTAGCCGTTTTATCTGTCGAATTTATCAGAATAATAAGGAAAGAAAGCAATTTTGTCGCAAAAATCCTACCGGTTACTATTTCTGCCTTAATTCTGTTATCCTATATGTTGTACAACGGATATTTACGAAATCTTTATGGTTCCATATTTTTGAATTATCTGTTGCCGGCAGAGAGCTTTGAGCAGGTGAAAGAAACCCTGAAATACATCTATCATAATTGGATTTTTCAGTATTTTAGCATCTATCATTACCTTATTTTCATCATTTTCACCATTTCGGGGATTGTTCTTCTTATCAGGCGAAAAACAAAATTAAAAAAACCGAAAATCTATTTTGGACTTCTGATTGGTTCTTATTTGTGCGGTTGCATCCTTTTCTTCTTTTTTATGCTGCAACAATTTCCCGCTCATGATTACTATTTTATAGACACCTTTTATTTGCCGTTAAATCTACTTTTAATATTACTCCTTGTACTTATTCCAAAAACCGAAAAAAGAGGCATACGCATCGTTAAAATCGCTTTTTTGAGTATTATTTCATTTATTCTTCTTATTCAACCGATAAAATCGCAGAAACAAAGGAGAGAAACCGGTCCATGGGATAGAACAGAAATCACGATTAATAATTATAATAATGCATCTTCTTTTTTAGATTCTATAGGGATTTCAAAATCGTCCAAAATATTAGTCTTGGATGCAGTTGCGCCCAATATTCCGTTTTTGCTCATGCAACGAAAAGGTTATGCGGTCATGCATACCAAAAGAGAGAATCTTGAGCGCGCTCTTGAATGGAATTTTGATTATATCGTGATTCAGAATGAATATTTTATTTCGGATATTTACACGCCCTACCCTGCCATTGTAAGCAAATTGGAAAAGATTGCAGACAACGGAAAGATTTCTATCTGTACCCTATCAAACAATCGCGACCGAACTCTTTTGGATTTTATCGGGTTAAATCAAAAGAAACCTATCTTTGAAACTTGTGTATATTTTGAAACAAATCCGGGAGATTTTTGGCAAAATTATGAGCCAATAGACCAAGAGTCCTATTCGGGAACAGCATCCGGTTTGCTCAGCCCGGATATCCTGTATGGATTAACGTACAAGACAAAGCAATTTCCCGAGTTGCAAGAGAAGTCCCGAACATTGCTATTTTCTTCCTATTTTTTAAGGCATACGGACATAAATTGCGAAATAGTTGTCTCTATTCATGAAAACGGAAATAACGTGTTCTATAAATCCAATAATCTGCAATATCTTCTTCAAAAAGAAAATGAATGGCAAAAGGTATCACTTATTTTCCAATTGCCTGATATAGAAAGTAACGATTACGAATTTGCAGTTTTTCTGTACAATACGGGAAAATCAACTCTATATTATGATGATTTCAGTATTTCTGTATATTAATATTTTGGGCGTGCCGGCTTCGCCGTCGGCGTCCGGCTCCAAGTCCGCAGCCGGTAGTCGTGTGTCCGCAAAGCCACAAAAAGAGCTTCCTTCGGTCGCTTTTTTGCGGCAGCGTCCACATCGCCTCCCGTCCTTGCGGGCTTTCCGCCTAAACGCCTCACTGGGGAAAGGCCAGAATATATCTTCGAATAAAAAAAGGGGTTAACTATTACATTTACCCCTTTCTTATTTATGCTGTTTCAATACATTTTTTGATCTTTTCGAAAGTATCCTCAATATTCATATCCAAGCCCACCGAAAAGCGAATTAATCCTTCGGACATACCCATTTCTCTTTGAATATCTTCCGGCACTTCCGAAGAAGTTGATTTTCCGGAATTGCTGAAAAGCGTTTTAAAATAACCAAGGCTTACTGCAAGGTAGCCAACTCCCTCACTCTGCATTTTCTCCATAATCTTACTTGCTCTTTCGGCAGTTCCCATATCAATACTCAAAATTCCCCCGAAACCATATTCCGGATTCATAATAGATTTGAGTAATTCATAATCTTTAAATTCAGGCATTCCGGGATACTTGCAAACAATACCGATTTCTTTAAATTTTTTGGCTAAATACATTGCATTCTTCCCATGTTGAATCATTCTGATATGTAAGGTATGTAGATTTTTAAGAATAGAGGCCGAGAGTTGCGGAGCCAAAACAGGACCGAGCAACATAGCCGTTCCATCATTCACATTTGCAAGCGCTTCAATAAAATCTGCTTTAGCACAAATGGCACCGGCAACGCAATCATTTTTCCCGTTAATAAATTTAGTCATACTATACACAACAACATCAACTCCAAAATTTGCAGGAGTTACAATCATAGGGGTAAATGTATTGTCACAAACCAATAAAGCATTATTTTTATGGGCAATTTCAGCCAACGCAGGAAGATTAGAAATTTGAAGCAATGGATTTGTCATTGTTTCAGTATAGATAAGTTTCGTATTGGGGCGCATTGCTTTTTTAACCGCTTCTAAATCGCTTATATTGACAAATGTTGTCTCAATATTAAACTTCTTAAGATAGTTATTTAAAAAAGCAAATGTTCCCCCGTAAGTGGTCATGCTGGAAACTATATGATCTCCACTGTTACAAATTTGGAGAATTGCACAGGTAATAGCAGCCATTCCTGAGCCTGTCACCCAAGCAGCTTCTGTATTTTCCATCGCAGCTAAAACATCTGCAAGAAATTTATTACTTGGATTCCAATGGCGAGAATATAGAAAACAACCTTCCGTTTTACCACTAAAAGTATCCGTCATTGTGGATGCTTTCAAAAAAGTGAAAGTAGCAGAATCAGTAACAGAAGGATTAACTCCTCCGAATTCTCCGAATTGGTTAACATGCTGAATAGCAAGGGCCGGATCAAATTTTTTCATATTAATAAATTTAAATCTATAGATTACGTTTAATGTGCAAATATAAGAAAATAGAGAATAACGCGGCAACAATAAAACAAAAAAAGAGGGAAATCTAATGACTTCCCTCTTTATATTAGAACAATCTAAAAAGAATGATTATTGTTTCTTTTTAATTCTGAAGATAGCAGCGCGGTGTTCTTCACGAACATCTGATTTAATATTTTCCAAGCTGGTATTATCATCTGCAGTATAAGAGTAAGTTTCGATTTGATCGGCAGGAACTCCTTTGCTGATGAAATAATCGCGAGTATTATTAGCTCTGCGTTTTGCAAGGGCCATATTGTGTTCTTTAGAACCTAAATCACAAGTATAACCTTCAACAATCAATACAAGGCTTGGATCTTTCTTCAAAATCTCAGCAACTTTATTAATGTTTTCTTCGTCTTTTTTAGCTACTTTAGGATCATCTTTATCTAAATCAAATAATATTTTGGTTACAGAAAGGATATCTACCAATTCTCTCAAGTTTGCATTATCCTTATTGGATTGTTTTCCGATAAGAGGACTTGACAATGAAGGAGCTTTAGGTTCTTCTCCTGGGAGTGTATACTGAGGAATAATATAGATAATTTCCATTGTAGAAGTAGGTTGTTTTGAACCATCGTCAGTGCCTTTTGAGGTAATCGGATCTTTAGCTCTTTTAATCATTTCTTCATAGAATTGATTTCTTAAAGTTGGATTAACTTTCGTGCAAGGTTTGATATGAATGCCGACTTTAAGACCTACTTGGAAAAGATTGAATGCTGTTTTAAGATCAGTACCATTGGCGGTATTATAATTTTCAAGATAGTTTGATCCAAGTAATCCGCGATAGTCAACTTTTTGTTCCGTAGCAGCTACATCAACATAGGTATGATGGAATTCTGATTTTGGGAGAATATCAAGGAACCCATAAGAACAGAAGGCTCCAACATAAAAATCTACTTTATTATTAATTTCAAAAATTCCTCCAAAATCACCTACGATATCAACAGATGCTCTTAAATCTTCTTTATTTTTATTATAAAGCTTATTTGTTCCATTGAAAGAATAAGTGGATAATCCATGTTGAGGCATATCATTTTGATAAAGCACATTCGTATACTCTTCATATCCTCTGGTAATTAATTCACCTTTTTTCATCGCAGACATTGCAATAAGTGGGAAATAACCTTGAACGCCTATACCACCATAGATACCATTTTTGCCATTTTTGAATTTATGTTCGAATTGAACTGTAAGAGGAACATAAATAGCATAAATGTTTTGTTTTTCAACAAGTTCATTGGTAGAATAAAGCAAATCATAGTTACGTTCCGGTTGTTGAGGGTATACTAAATCGGGAACATTACCACTAAGATTAGATTTCACTCTTGCGCTAAGGTCTTCCAATCCGATTCCGATTCCTAAACCTACAGTTTTATTGAAGAAATAGGTGTAACCGATATCAAAAAGGTAACCCATTGAATAGATTCTTTGAATTTCAGGTGATTTACCATATATATTATTGGTATAAGCTCCACCTAAGTGCAAATTAATTCTATGAGGGCAAAATTGTTGGTCTGTAGGAGTTGGCTGAGACGTTTCTGTCGTCGTAACTTCTTGAGAGTACGCGGTAAAGATTGCCAAAATAAGACTGATTATAATTAATTGCTTTTTCATAATATTTATATTTTTTTGTTATTATTCGATTTATATATACCCTTTTTGTTAGCGACCTCCGTAGAAGTCGCTAACGTAGGGGATTAATATTATTTTACAATAATGAATTTAACAGTCTTGATTTCATTAGTACCTGTCAATATACGTCCGAAGTATGCTCCTTGAGCTTTGAATCCAGAAACCTTAGTTATCGGTTGGAGTGTATTTACATGTTGTACTAAAGCACCTTTCGCGTCATAGATATCCAGAACGGCACCATCTAATTGTTCAGGAGTGAACGGAAGTTCAATTGTAATTTCTTGTTCTACCGTAGCAGGATTTGGATATACACTGATTGCCACATCGGTTCTGTAAATTTGCGGACAAGTCCAGTACTCATTGCCATTTTCGTCTTTGATCCAGAGGTAATATTCTCCGTTCAGACCACCAATTTCATTGTAGTATTGACCTGTTGCACCGGCGATAGGAGCTCCGTTCTTATACCATTGATAAGATACGAAGGTATAACCACCATTATTTGCAGGATTGTTGTTGCATACGAGTACATCATCCCATCTTTGTTCAACTACTGTGCTATTCATCTTAACTCTTACTGAAACAGGATAAGTACAGCTGTCGATGTCAACTAAGAAGTCATAGTCACCTGCTGCATAACCTGTCATATCAATAGTGAGCGAGTTGCTTACGATTGCACCAGTTTGAACGAAGATTCCTTCTGTTGTGTATACTGTATAAGTTTGTTGTGCTGGATAGCCGCCTGAGATAACATTGAATGTCAATGTAGCATCAAGGTTAGCAGTATCACAACCCATATCAAAGATTACATCAGTAAATTCAACATTAGAAACTACAACCGAAACGAATACTGCGGATTCATTAGCGGCAACATCACAAATGCTGTTAGACATTTGATAGATTTGGTAAATTGTAGTTTCTGTCGGGTATACCGTCAAAGTATCAGGATTGTTGAAGGTTGAGAATTCAACAGCTTCGCCTGTCATCATATTTTGTACATAGTAAGTATATGGCGGGAGTCCTGTGAAATTAATCATAATGTCAGCAGATTCACCAGCGCAAATAACGTCTGAACCGGCACCGATTGTAGCAGTAGCTGTCGGACGAGCATGAACAAGAACTAAAGTAGAGTCACCATTTGCCAATTCACAACCACTCATATTAACATGAGGAGTATAAACTGGGTAATAGATATATCCATTAGCTTCAGGAATGTCATAAGTTAATCCACCAGTACCAATTTCAGTTGGAATATACAATGTAGTATCTTCACGAACCCATTGGATAATACCGCCTAAGCCGTCTTGAACTTGAGCATAGAGAGTAATTTCATCACCTACACAAATTTCAGGATAAGCAACGATATTGCGACTCCATGAAGGATCTTCAACAACTGAAGTATTAATTGCGTCAGAAACTACACGGCAAGCCATAAGGTCAGTAGTTACAACAACTGTATAAACATAGGATCCAACAGGTAAATTAGAATTGGTGTTATAGATTGAACTATTAACTGATAATGTATCCCAACCATTAATTCTCCAGTCATAATCCATCGTGCTGATGATAGCAGGATCTCCATATACTTGAGCATACAATGTTACTGTACCACCTTCGCAAGCGTCAACTAAGCCCATTGAAGAGATAAATACATCCGGTTGGTTATAAACAGTAACTGTAGCAACAGAGCTGTTTGTAGAAGCACATCCTGTAATATAGTAGTTATCAGTTTGAGCAACACCTGCAGTATAGTTATAGATACCAGCTTGGTTAATTGTAGTAGTATAAGATGCTTGAGTAGCTCCGTTAATTGTAGAACCATTAACTGACCAAGTATAGAGTACATTTTCAGTATTTATTCCACCGGTTACGCTTGCACTCAAAGTTACAGTACCACCAGTACACATTGCAGCAGTATCGATAGACACCGTGATTACAGGATCAGCAACTACGGTAATAGTAGTTGAATTCATAGCTGTACATCCTGAAGTTATTTGTGTTACTTGAACATTATATGTATAATTTGTAACATTAGACAATACAGGAGTTGTATAAGTAGCTCTTGTTGCACCATTGATAATTCCATTACCATCAGACCATTGATAAGTCAAATCTGATGCGTTATAATTATCTAAGTTAGCAGTTAAAGTAACTTGAGCACCAACACAAACTGTATTTGCAGTAGCTGAAACATTTACTACAGGAGTTTCATTAACTGTTACATTGAAAGGAGCTGAAACTGCAGCACAAGGTGTACCTTCGTTTACAACTACAGTATAGCTGTATACTCCATTCGGTTGGTTAATTGAAACTTGAGCAGGATCTACTACGAGATTTGCTGTAGCTCCCGTCACTTGAGTATTATAGTTGTACCAAGTGTATGTAGTTGCTGTTCCATTGGTCACATTAGCAGTCAAGCTGATTGTTCCATTTTCACATACAATGTTATCACCGCTGATCACTACAACAGGATCTGCATTAACCGTAACAACATTACTGCTGTATGAAGCAGGAGCAATTACACATCCTGATTCAGGATAAGTAACTTGAACTGTATAAGTGTAGATAGTTTGGTTTCCTCCATTAGCAGTCGGACTATA